>NZ_JBSXOH010000064.1:0-26639 GCF_056859355.1 Cyclobacterium sp. L-R | reverse complement strand
TGCTGAAATCGCTTCAAAATCAGCCACTTAGTTGCTGTTTTCAATTTCACCATAGCGGTGCTATGTTAAAATCTCCAAACAGCCTGATTTTCTTGCGATTGCAACACTTCCCGTAAACACGGGACAGGCTTCACCCCTGACATTGTCAGGGCGGAGAAATCCTATTACTTAATCCGGGTTAAAATTGTTACCCATTGATAAACCAAAGTTAACAACGAAAAAGGCGGACTTAAAATTATCCCCAAGTAATTAAGAATAATCATTACATATGGTCTAAAGGACAAAGCATTAATATGAAAACAGCCCTATTGTTTAAAACCCCTAGTATATAGCCTACTCTCCCCTTAACGCTTCTCACATCTTTAGCCTATGTCTAGTAATTTTGAGACTTTGCTATGGCTATTTCCTATTTACTTTTAAAGCCAAAAAAACTTCCTTTCTGCAGCAATCAATATTTGCAACTTACGCCACCCTTTTCTCAGGGCTTAAGATTTGTGTAGTAAGAGAATTTTATTGGTATCTTTCAAAAGGAAATAGACACTTATATCAGCAGCAAACGATGAAGCTTTTGCATGATAAACTTAATCTCTTTATTTTTAATACCTAATAAGTAACAATAAATGTAAATTTAGCGTTTAAATTGCTGATCATTTATGACTAAAGAAATGAAATATTTCCTATTCCTTGCCCTTCTTTTAGGTTCTTCTTTCAATTTATTGGCTCAAGAGGAGGAGTCCGGAGACTATGACTATGACAAAGAGGTTCTCTTTGGAATCAATAAAAATACCAACGGAGGTTTAATTGGCGGTGTTAGTTTTAAAATTGGTTCAAGGATAGATGACAATCTCTTTCAGTTTTTCAATTTGGAATTGGCCAATGTCAAAAACCCCAAGGAAGTCAGGTACCCATCAAATTTAGGGAATACGTATATTTTTGGAAAATCAAATTACCTCTACGCAATAAGGCCCCAATACGGTCGAGAAATAATCGCCTTCAAAAAAGCACCCCATCAGGGAGTCCAGATTTCATTCCTGGCGGCAATTGGCCCTTCCATTGGATTAATAGCTCCCTATTATGTGGAATATTACTATAGTCAATCAGACACAAGACGCCAGCAGTATGACCCTAGCATCCACCAAAGCAAGTGGGACATACTCGGTCCAGGGAGACTATTTGAGGGAATTGGCGATTCTGAAATTGCTTTTGGGGGAAATGCCAAAGCAGCAATAACTTTTGAATTTGGTTTTTTTAAGTCAAACGTAACAGGGCTGGAACTAGGGTATCAATTTGAGGGTTTTACCAAAGAGATTCCCTTGATGCCAACTACGGAAAACAGACAGACCTTCCAATCTGCTTATGTCACCTTATTCTATGGCTTTAGAAGATAGGTAGTAACATCCATCTTTGGGTTAACTCACATTTTATGATTAATTTTGAACGGACTTAAAAAACCGATATGATAGAATTACCGGTAATTTCTGAAGAACAAACCAGAAGAAAAAAACCGAATTGGTTGAGGGTAAAATTACCTGTTGGAAAAGAATATGCGCATGTACGCAAATTGGTAGACGAGCACAAGCTACACACTATCTGCGAAAGCGGCAATTGCCCTAATATGGGTGAGTGTTGGGGAGCGGGTACGGCTACCTTTATGATATTAGGAAATGTATGTACCAGATCCTGTTCCTTCTGCGCTGTAGCCACAGGAAGACCACCTGAGTACGACGAAGATGAACCAAGAAGGGTTGCTGAAGCAATTCAGCTAATGCAGGTAAAACACGCTGTAATTACCTCTGTAAACAGAGATGAGCTCAAGGACAAAGGCGCTGATATATGGTATAGAACAGTAGCTGAAACCAAGAAAAGCTCTCCAGAAACCACCATTGAAACCCTCATCCCAGACGTTAAGGGGAATTGGGAAGCCTTGTACCGAATGATTAGTGCGGGACAAGAAGTTGTTTCTCATAATGTAGAAACTGTTGAAAGATTGTATAGGAGAGTAAGACCACAAGCCAAGTACAACAGATCTCTGGAACAAATTAAGCTTACAAAGGAATTTGGCAAACGTACCAAAACAGGTATCATGCTAGGCTTAGGAGAAAAACAGGATGAAGTGCATAAAGCAATGGATGACCTTGCAGCGCATGGCTGTGATATACTTACACTCGGCCAATACCTGCAACCCACTAAAATGCACATTGAAGTTGCTGAATTTATTCACCCTGACCAATTTGATGCATATAGAGAAGAAGGACTTAAGAGAGGCTTAAAATATGTAGAATCCGGACCTTTGGTCAGATCCTCTTACCATGCTGAGAGACATGTAAACGTTTAAGCACCTTTCCTTGAATAACTTCCGATCAAATTCACTTGAATTGGTCGGAAGTTATGATTTTTCTTGAGATAAGAAGGATAATAACTATTTTTTTGTATCTTTTGACTGTCTATATCTTACAAAGAACTGGATTTTAAACGTGCCTTAAAATGACTTTTACCAAAACATTACTATTAGTAATAATCGCCACAGTTTTTTTTAACTGTTCCTCTAAAACTATTGGTGGGCTCACCAAAGAAGAGTATAAATCCTGGAAGCAACAAAAAAAGGAAATGAGTCCTGAAGCTTTCAAAGCCTTGGTTGAAGACAAGGACAGAATAGCACAAGAAAACAATTACCTTCTTGAAAAAATGGCCCATGTTGAGCAAAAGATCGCTGATAAACAAGGCGAAATAGATCGTTTGGCCAGTCAGGTAATGAGCATGAGTACTCAAAACAATCAAGGAGCAAATGGGAATTCAGAATCCAATATAGATGAGTGGCAAAAAGGCATTGTTTTTAAGGTACAATTGGCTGCTTTCGATGAATTTGACCTGAGAGACCTTACAGAGAATGGAAGTGATCTGAAAATCATTGATGAAGAAGGGTACATAAAGTATGTATTAGGCCAATTTAGAGACTACAAAATGGCAGATCAGTTCAAGAAAAAATTAAGAAAAATAGGCGTGAAAGAAGCCTGGATTGTTCCCTACAAAGACGGACAAAGAGTGCCTCTTAAAGATGTTCTCACTGAGGTGATCGACTAAACGATAAGGATCTCAATGTATGGACTTTAAGTAAACCTGTCAATTTTTATTGGAATTATTAAGGTGTTTTTTTAGTTGAATCGCCTGTTTGTTTTGTAATTTGCACGCCATGGACTTTAGATGGAAACATAAAAGCAAGGCAGATTCGGAATTAGTAGAATACCTAAGCAATGAAATCAACGTTAACCCGACATTAGCGAATGTCTTGGTGAATCGTGGCATTGAGGGTTTCCAACAAGCAAAAGAATTTTTCCGTCCCGATTTGGACAAGCTCCATGATCCTTTCTTAATGAAGGACATGGACAATGCCGTAAAAAGGTTACATGAGGCTATAGAAAACAAAGAAAAAATACTTATTTACGGAGATTACGATGTAGATGGAACCACTTCTGTGGCATTATTTTATGGCTTTATAAAATCATTTTATGACAATGTAGCTTTTTACATCCCCGACAGATACAAAGAGGGTTATGGCATTTCCGAAAAAGGAGTGCGTTATGCAGCTGAAAACAATTTCGGCCTCGTTGTATCGTTGGATTGCGGAATTAAGGCCATGGATAAAATCGCACTGGCCAATGAACTAGGTGTAGATTTTATCATCTGCGACCACCACACACCTGGAGAAATACTCCCTCAGGCCATTGCCGTTTTAGACCCAAAACGTTCAGACTGCTTCTATCCCTTCAAAGAGTTAAGTGGATGTGGAGTAGGGTTCAAACTTGTACAGGCTTACACAAAGTTTTTGGGGAAAAATCAAAACCACCTTTATGCTTTCCTTGATCTTTTAGTGATCAGTATAGCCTCAGACATTGTCCCCATATCTGGGGAAAACAGAATCCTTGCCTATTTTGGTTTGGAAAGATTAAACAACAATCCCAGACCGGGAATTAAAGCCCTAATACTTAAAGGAAAATTAGAGAAAGACATTAACATTACAGATATTGTTTTCAAAATTGGCCCAAGAATAAATGCCTCCGGGAGATTAGAGCATGCAAAAGCCTCTGTAGAACTATTAATTGCTAAAGATTTAGACGAAGCAGTGCGAAGGGCTGAACTCGTAGAAGACGTAAATGCTGCGCGAAAAAATTTCGATGAAAACATCACTCGTGAGGCATTAGAAATGATTGAAAGCAGGGAATTGGAAGAAGGTGCTTTCAAAAGCACTGTTCTATTCAAGGAGGACTGGCACAAGGGAGTAATTGGCATTGTGGCTTCGAGGTGTATAGAAAAGTACTATAGACCGACCATTATACTTACTGAATCAAACAATAAAGCTACAGGTAGTGCGCGTTCTGTATTTGATTTTAATATCTACGATGCAATTGAAGAATGCAGTGACTTGCTCGAGCAGTTTGGTGGTCATAAATATGCAGCAGGACTTACCCTAGCTGTCGAAAATGTACCAGCATTTCAGGAGAAATTTGAAGCTGTAGTTAGCGAAAGGATAAGTGAAATTCACATGAAGCCTATATTAGAAATTGATGATGAGTTGATCCTTGATCAAATCAATTATAAATTTTATAATATCCTCAAGCAAATGACACCTTTTGGCCCTGGGAATCCCGAACCTGTCTTTTGTACCAATCAGGTTTACGCCGAAAATGTACGTATCCTAAAAGACAAACATCTCCGCTTTGAAATCGTTCAAGATGGACAAAGCACAAAGCCAGTTTGTATTGGCTTTGGCTTTGCTGATTATTATGAGTTATTGAATAGCAAGATGCGATTTAATATAGCATTTGAATTAAGAGAAAATACATTTAGAAATACGAGCAGTTTGCAGCTTTACGTAAAGGATATCAAATTTGATTAAACATGATATTAAAGGCAGAGCACCTAGTTAAAATATACAAAAAAAAGAAAGTAGTTAACGATATTTCTGTAGAAGTAGGACAGGGAGAAATTGTAGGCCTACTTGGACCAAATGGAGCAGGAAAAACCACCTCATTTTATATGATTGTGGGCCTCGTAAAACCAAATGGAGGAACTGTATACCTGGACAATCAGGACATTACCCCACTACCTATGTACAAAAGAGCGAAATTAGGTATAGGATACCTTGCTCAAGAAGCCTCTGTATTCAGAAAGCTTACTGTGGAGGAAAATATAATGGCCGTTCTGGAGATGAGTAAGATCCCCAAAAAGGATCAAAAGGAAAAAGTAGAAGAGCTTCTAGAGGAGTTTAGCCTCACCCATGTAAGAAAAAACCTTGGGATGGTACTCTCTGGCGGAGAAAGAAGGAGAACAGAAATTGCCAGGGCATTGTCAGTAGACCCGAACTTTGTGTTACTAGACGAGCCATTTGCAGGAGTAGATCCAATTGCTGTAGAGGAAATTCAAACCATCGTAGCCAAACTTAAAAACAAAAATATCGGCATCCTCATCACTGATCATAATGTGAATGAAACCTTATCCATTACCGACCGTGCCTATTTGATGTTTGAGGGAAGACTTCTGAAAGCAGGCACAGCCGAAGAACTCGCTGCAGATGAGCAGGTAAGAAAAGTTTATCTGGGGAAAAATTTCGAGCTGAAAAGGAAAATTTAAAACCGACCAAACCTCCACTATGGAATTGATCAATACTTTTATGACCTGGATTCTTAAGAATCGAATTGGTCAGATAGAAAAATTTAAAAATAACCCACTTGAAACACAAAGAGAAATTCTTTTCAAGTTAATACATACAGCCAAAAAAACTGAGTTTGGGAAAAAGTACAATTTCGAGAAAATCTCTGCTTACGAGGACTACAATCAATGGGTGCCAGTACACGACTATGAAGCACTAAAGCCTTATATTGAACAAACCATGAAAGGCCAGCAAAACGTAATTTGGCCAACGCCTATCCATTGGTTTTCGAAATCATCTGGAACTACTTCCTCACGAAGTAAATTTATTCCTGTCTCTCCTGAAAGCCTTGAAGACTGTCATTTCAAGGGGGGTAAAGACATGCTGTCTCTGTATATCAATAATTATCCCGACACTAAATTATTTACAGGTAAAAGCCTTACTATTGGAGGAAGCCTCCAAACCAATAATCTTGACTACAATGACAATAGCTTTTCAGGGGATATTTCTGCTGTCATCATGAGAAATCTCCCAAAATGGGCGCAGATGGCTCGAACACCGAGTCTTGAAGTTGCTTTGATGAGTGAATGGGAGAAAAAAATAGAAAAGATGGCCGATGAGACGCTAAAAGAAAACGTAACAAGTCTCACAGGTGTACCTACCTGGACGCTGGTATTGATTAAAAAGGTACTGGAAAAGACCAATAGTAAAAACATTTTAGAAATTTGGCCAAACCTAGAAGTATTCTTTCATGGTGCTGTAGCTTTCGGACCTTATAAAAATATTTTTGAAAGTCTTATCCCTTCTCCGAACATGCATTATATGGAAACCTATAATGCCTCTGAGGGATTCTTTGGAATCAAAGATCAAAAAGATTCAGATGAACTGCTTTTAATGCTTGATTATGGCATTTTTTATGAATTCATCCCGATGGAGGATATAGAAAGGAAACATCCCAATATAATCCCCTTGGACAAAGTGGAAAAAGGTAAAAATTACGCAATATTGATTTCTACCAACGCAGGGCTTTGGAGGTATAAGATAGGTGACACAGTAAAATTCACCTCCACAGACCCTTATAGAATTAAAATTTCCGGTAGGACTAAACATTTCATCAACGCTTTTGGAGAAGAGTTAATCGTGGAAAATGCTGAAAAGGCCATGGAAATCACATGCAAAGCAACGGGTTCCACCATCAGCAATTTTACTGCAGCACCAGTATACTTTGATAAAAACCATGAACAAGGTACCCATGAATGGGTGATTGAGTTTGTAAAATTTCCTAAAGATAAAGATGAATTTCTACATAGGTTAGATCAGGAATTAAGAAATGTCAATTCAGATTATGAAGCAAAGCGATACAAGGACATGGTTCTAAAACTACCTATCCTTCATTTTGCCTCGGAAGGGATATTTGAAAAATGGCTCAAATCAAAAGGACGTTTAGGTGGTCAAAATAAGGTCCCCAGACTTTCCAACAACAGGGAATACATCGAAGAGGTTTTAAAGCTTTTGTAAAATCTCTATCCATATTTCAGTCTTATTTCCCGCTGCTTTTTTGTATTGAAATCTCATGTAAATCAGAATCAAACAATCCCATTTACTTAGGCATAAATTTAACCCGAACCATTAAATGAGTATTGGATTAAGTGATGAATTCACTTTAAAATCAGTCTTTGGATTGCAATACATGTAGTAAATCAAATCACTTCCAAGCCAAACCAAAGAAGATTCTAATCCGAGGCCAAAATGGAGTTGAAAACAAATGCTGTTCCGGTATCAAATTAAGCTGAATCAAGGTTAAAAATAGCCTATTTTTAACGCATTTGAGGAATAAAAAAAACAAGAAATATTTATCCACATTTAACAACAATTATCCACACCCAGACTAAAGCAACACTTAAAATATTGTAGGTCAATTACTTATACCGTCAAATAAAACTGTCAAATTGTGGAAAACTTGAAAAAATAATATTTTTTATAAATTAATCTAAGGCCCAAAGGTGGATAACCCTAAGATCAGAATTATATTCCAAATCTAATGAATTACTCCTTACTTTTTGCAGCTTCCCAATAGGCATCCATCTCCTCCAAACTCATTTCAGACAATGTTTTACCTGAAGATTTTGCTGCATTTTCAAGGTATTGAAACCTATAGATAAATTTCCTATTGGTCTTTTCCAATGCCTCTTCAGGATTGACACCTATAAACCTGGAATAGTTGATTAAGGAAAACATCAAATCACCGAATTCCTTGGTTGCTTCCTCTTTATTAACAGGCAGTTCTCCACTGGCATCAAAATTTTCACGAAACTCCGCAAGCTCTTCTTCCACTTTTTCCCAAACCTGGTGTTTTTCCTCCCAATCGAAACCAACACCTCTTGCCTTTTCTTGAATACGCATCGCTTTAATCAATGCAGGCAAGGACTTGGGAACTCCTCCAAGCACACTTGTATTGCCTTTTTCTTTAAGCTTAATCTTTTCCCAGTTTTGCTTGACTTCCTCCTCATTATCCACCGCCGTATCACCATAAATATGAGGATGCCTTCTAATTAATTTATTATTAAGTTGCTCAATCACCTTAGCGATATCAAAGGCGTTTTTTTCATCTCCTATACGTGCATAGAAAACTATATGCAATAAAATATCACCAAGCTCTTTACTTATTTCGTCGAGGTCATTGTCCATTATGGCATCCGATAGCTCAAAGGTTTCTTCTATGGTCAAGTGCCTTAAACTCTCAATGGTTTGTTTTTTATCCCAAGGGCATTTTTCACGGAGTTCATCCATGATGGTCAGTAGTTGATCAAAAGCCGCTAACTGCTTTTTCCTTTTTTCTGGATTAATCATAAAAAGAGAGGAAACTTATAAATCGGTATGAACGTTTTGAAAGTAATACGTAAATTTGCAGAAATAAAATTGATATGACAACTGTATATTTAACATTGGCATTTGTGGCATTATTTTTCATTTTGATGTCTGTTAGGTTAATTTTCCTAAAAAACGGACAATTCAAAGGAACATGCGCATCTCAAAACCCTTACCTAAATAAGGATGGCGGAACTTGTGGCTACTGTGGAAAAAAAGTAGATGAGACAAGTTCTTGCGGCAATCCCGATAATGAGGTTGACAAGGTGATGGCAAAATTCAAATAAAAACGAACTAGCACCATCTAAACACTAATTTTTATAACCCTCCATTAAATTCTTTAAATGGCATTAATTAAATCGATTTCCGGTATTAGAGGAACTATAGGCGGAAAACCTGGAGAAGGTCTTTCTCCTTTGGACATAGTAAAATTTTCAGCAGCCTATGGAGCATGGGTTTTAGAGAACTCACCAAATAAAAAAATCATACTTGGTAGAGATGCACGTATCTCTGGTCAGATGGTTTCCCAGTTGGTAGCCAGCACACTTCAAGGACTAGGTCTTCATGTAATAGATCTAGGACTTAGTACAACACCTACGGTGGAGTTAGCTGTGCCTAAAGAAAATGCTGGTGGTGGTATCATCATCACGGCAAGCCATAATCCAATTCAATGGAATGCGCTAAAACTACTAAACGCTCAAGGAGAATTTATTTCAGATAGTGAAGGAAAAGAGGTTCTTGACAAAGCTGAAAAAGAGGATTTCACTTTCGCTGAAGTGCGCAAATTAGGAAGCTACACCCAAAGAGAAGATTACCTTGACATTCACATTCAACATGTGCTTGACTTGGCTCTTGTCGACAAAGAAGCCATTGCGGCTAGGAAATTCAAAGTGGTCATTGATTGTGTCAACTCTTCCGGAGGCATTGTAGTCCCCAAATTGCTTACTGCCTTAGGAGTTGAAGTCATTGAGGAAATGTATTGTGAACCTAATGGTGATTTCCCTCATAACCCTGAACCATTACCTGAACACCTTCGAGACATTTCCTTAAAATTGGAAAATGGTAATTTTGATCTTGGGATAGTAGTTGACCCAGATGTGGATAGGCTAGCATTTTTAAATGAAGATGGAAGCTTCTTTGGTGAAGAATACACCTTGGTAGCAGTAGCTGATTATGTGCTTTCCAACCAGAATGGGAATACGGTATCAAATCTTAGCTCCACCAGGGCTTTACGAGACGTTACCGAAAGACATGGAGGAGAATACCATGCTGCAGCTGTGGGTGAAGTAAATGTAGTTACTCAAATGAAAGCCACGAATGCAATTATTGGTGGAGAAGGCAATGGTGGCGTGATCTATCCAGAGTCTCATTATGGTAGAGATGCATTAGTAGGTATAGGATTATTCCTAACCCACTTGGCTAAATTCGGAAAATCTGCCAGTAGATTGAGAGCTACCTACCCAGGCTATTTTATCTCTAAGAACAAAATCGAGCTTACTCCTTCCATCAATGTAGACAGCATTCTCGAAAAAATCCAACGCAAGTACCAAAAATACCCTATCAATACAATTGATGGGGTGAAAATAGAATTTGAGAAAGAGTGGGTTCACCTTAGAAAATCAAATACTGAACCAATCATTCGTATTTATTCCGAATCAGGAACTGCTGCTACGGCTGATCATTTGGCGAATAAAATTATTTTGGACATCAAAGAGATAATTTCAGAAAAATAATCTGAGATTATTCAATTTTATACCATGAGCGATTTGGCTTCCATTTACCTTGACAATGCAGCAACTACTCCTATGGATGAGAAAGTGCTGGAAGTAATGTTGCCTTATTATAAAAATAATTATGGGAATCCTTCTTCCGTTCATAGTCATGGCAGAAACGCAAGAGAAGCTTTAGAGAAAGCAAGAAAGAAAATCGCTAGTCTGCTTAATGCCAGCCCTGGAGAAATTGTTTTCACATCCGGAGGAACTGAGGCTGATAACATGGCGATATGTGGTGCTATTTCTACTTTTGGTATAGAACATATCATCACCTCTCCTTTGGAGCATCATGCAGTATTGCAAGTGGCAGAGCAGGTGGCAAAAGAAAAAAACATCCGATTAAGTTTACTTGAATGCGATGCTGAGGGCAATCTAAATTTAGATCAACTTGCCTTATTGTTAGAAAAAGAACCTAACAGCTTGGTCAGCCTTATGCATGGCAATAATGAAATAGGAAACCTTAATGATATTGAAAGAATAGCTGCCTTGTGTAACAAGCATGGCAGCTATTTTCATTCAGACACGGTTCAGACAATGGGGCATTATCCCATTGACCTGAAATCCCTCCCCATTCATGCCCTTTCAGGTTCTGCTCATAAGTTTCATGGCCCAAAAGGTGTAGGATTTATTTATATCAATAAAAATAAAAAGATAAACCCATTGATTTTGGGTGGAGGTCAAGAAAGAAACAATAGAGGTGGCACTGAAAATATTGCTGGTATTATTGCCATGGCCAAAGCACTTGAACTGGCCTACAATAATCAGGCATCACATGCTCAGGAAATACTGCAATTAAAAGTTTACTTTAAAGAGCAAATAGAGAAGGTTATCCCAGGAGTCACTTTCAATGGATTGTCTGGAAACTTGGATAAAAGCCTTTACACTGTACTTAATGTTAGTTTTCCGCCTTCCGAAAACAATCAAGGCATGTTGTTGTTTCACCTTGATTTAGAAGGGATTTCCGTCTCAGGAGGATCAGCCTGTTCCAGTGGAGCTCGCCTAGGTTCACATGTACTTAATGCCCTTCAAACAGATCCTAGTAGGGAGAATGTCAGGTTTTCATTCAGCAGGTTTAACAACAAAGCTGAAATAGACCATGTTGTAAAAACCCTAGCAGGATTGTACAAAGCATAGAAGCCATCCTATTAAAATGGCAAGTTTGACAAATCTACATTTCCACCAGATAAAATTACACCTACTTTCTTTCCTTCAAATAAGCTTTTGTTTTTTAATACAATAGCCAAAGACACCGCACTACTCGGTTCTATCACAATTTTCATCCGTTCATAGATTATTCGCATGGCAGCAATGATCTGAGAATCATCTACCGTTAAGATATCTTCTACTTTGTTGGAGATTATATCAAAATTAATCTCACCTAATGAAGTCAAAAGGCCATCCGCAATGCTGTTAGGTTTTTCTATAGGAATCCAATATCCTGCAACAAAAGATCTTCTAGCATCATCAGCCCCTTCAGGTTCTGCACCAATCACCTTTGTATGTGGAGAATAAAACCCTGTTGCCAATGCTGTACCTGCCAGCAATCCACCTCCCCCCACAGGCGCTATCAATACATCAAGTAAATAACCCGCATCAAATAGCTCTAAAGCGCAGGTCGCTTGTCCCTCAATAACATCGAGATGATTATAAGGAGGAATAAATGTTGCACCATACTTGTCCACTACATTCTTCAAACCCTTTTCTCTGGCAAGTAGATTCGGCTCACATTCAATTATTATTCCCCCATATCCTTTCACCGCCCTCTTCTTCACATCAGGAGCATTGGCGGGCATCACTATATAGGCAGGTATTCTGGCCACCTTGGCCGCACGCGCGAGTGCAGCGGCATGGTTACCGGAAGAATGAGTAGCTACTCCTTTCGCCCTTTCCTCCTTGGACAATTTGAGAACGGCATTGGCGGCACCTCTTGCTTTAAAAGCTCCAACTTTCTGAAAGTTCTCACACTTAAAAAACAATTCACAACCTGCCAACTCATTAATAGCTTCAGAATGTAACACTGGCGTACGATGGACCAAATGGTCTATTCTTTCTCTTGCCTCTCTTATACTTTGAGAGGATATATTTGGGTGAGTCTCCATATTCCAAAATTGCATATTATCTATACAATAGGCAATTAAATTTGAATGATTCCCCATTGGCAAGAAAAATGAAAGCTACCCTTTTGCAACAGACTAAATTTCCTATATTGAAAATTATTTTCAAATTATCCATATAATCTATTAAAGCAGTATGTCAATCAAATATCAGGAATTTCACCCCATAATGGGAGAAAATCTGAATGATAGCAATACCATTTTGATGGACATGAGTGAAAAAAACCCAGATCTTAAGAAAATAGACCTGCTAGACACCATTGTTTTTGAGGAATACATCAACAAACTATTAAAGCAAAGTAGCAAAAGATTTGGAATAGGAGGATATCTAGAACAGCGAAACATTTACCGGAGGAGCACAGTTTTTAAAGAAAACTCTGATTCAAAATTTCGAAATATCCACTTAGGAATAGATATTTGGTCCTATACAAATAGCCAAGTGTATTGTCCTTTTGATGGAGTAGTTCATAGTTTTCAGGACAATAAAGGTTTTGGCAACTATGGTCCAACTATCATACTGGAACATTTCTGGCAGGGGGAAACCATCTACAGTCTTTACGGCCATCTAAGTACAAAGGACTTAAAAAGTTTAAGCGTTGGCCAATCAATCCTTAAAGGTGAAAATATTGGACATCTAGGATCTCCCATAGAAAATGGTAACTGGCCTCCCCACTTGCACTTTCAAATGATCCGAAATCTAGAAAACAAACAAGGTGATTACCCAGGGGTATGTTCATCTTCAGAGAAAGAAAAATACAAAGAAAATTGCCCAAACCCTGCCTCTTGGCTTGGAATCCCAGCCAATGTTATTTATTGAAAAATTGAAATGAGTTCTATTATTAAGGAAATAAGTATTTTGCGTAAAGAGCTTCACCAGTCACCTGAGGTTTCTGGAAATGAACAAAAAACTTCCAAAAAAATCCGGTCGTTTTTTGAAAATTTATCACCAGATGAAATCGTAGATGATTTGGGGATAAATGGTTTAGCTATTGTCTTCAAAGGCAAAGAAGATGGGCCATCGACATTATTCAGGGCTGAACTTGATGCCTTGCCTATCTTAGAAAACAGCAAATTACCATATAAAAGTAAAAGTGAAGGTGTAGCCCATTCCTGCGGACATGATGGACACATGGCCATTCTTGCCGGAATAGGATTAAAAATAGCGAGTCAAAGACCAAAAAAAGGGAAGGTAATTCTGTTGTTTCAACCATCGGAAGAAACTGGAGAAGGCGCTAAACAAGTATTAGAATCCCCTAATTTCCAAAAGGTCAAACCTGACTTTTCCTTTGCTTTGCACAACTTACCAGGCTACCCGCTTGGACAGGTTATATTAAAAAAAGGCGCGTTTACCGCCGCCTCAAAAGGCATGATTATAGAATTAAAAGGAAGAACAAGTCATGCAGCCCATCCTGAAAATGCAATAAGTCCAGCCAATGCCATGTGTCAATTGATCTCAGGCTTACAAAAATTGCCAGAGCAAATTAATTCTTTTTCCTTGGTAACTGTAATCCATGCTCAACTTGGAGAAGTAGCCTTTGGCACCACTCCAGGGGCTGCCACGGTCATGGCTACTCTCCGGACATTCGACAATGCTGTTATGGACACATTAACCGAAAGCGCAATCACTTTATCTAAAAAGGTCTCTACCGAGCATGGTTTGGAATTGATTACTAGTTTTAGGGAAGAATTTCAAGCTGTAGAAAATGACAGTGAGGCTTGTGATATAGTAGAAGATGCAGCGGATCAATTGTCCCTTAACAAAAACACTGTCCCTACTCCCTTTCGATGGTCCGAAGATTTCGGTAACTTATCAAGTGGGACCAAAAGCATGCTCTTCGGTATAGGTTCAGGAGAGAATCATCCTCAATTGCATGAAAACAGTTATGATTTTCCAGATGAGCTATTGCCCATTGGTGTTGATTTGTTCAATAAGATTATAAAAAAACTAAACCACTAAAAAGATGGACCATACCTCTTTCATAGAAATAAGCAAAAGTGCTTATAGCAATAATATCAGGTTTATCAAAAGCCAAATAGGGGATAATGTAACCATCTCATCTGTAATTAAAGGAAACGCTTATGGTCATGGCATTGAAAATACAGTAAAAATCGCCGAAAGCGTAGGAATAAGACATTTCAGTGCATTTAGCACTGATGAGGCCATAAGAGTACAAAAATCCTCCACAAAAAAGAGTCAGATTATGATTATGGGTATGGTTCAAAATGAAGACCTTTCCTATTTAATTGAGAATGGCATCAGTTTCTATGTTTTTGAAATGGATCGCTTGGAGTCTGCAGTTCTTAAAAGCAAAGAAACTGGTAAAAAAGCCATGATCCACGTAGAAGTCGAAACAGGCTTTCATAGAACAGGTTTTGAATGGGATGAAAAGCAAGCTCTTTTAGATACTTTGAAAGAAAACAGTAATCACTTACAGTTGTGTGGATTGTGCACCCACTACGCAGGTGCTGAAAGCGTGGCCAATTATGTACGGGTACAAAATCAAATAAAGCAATATTATACGTTTAAAACCTGGTTCAATGAAAATGAAATTCATTTTGACCGCTACCATACCGCATGTTCTGCTGCTTCATTTAGTTATCCAGAGACAATAATGGATATGGTCAGAATTGGGATTGCACAATATGGTTTTTGGCCAAGTCAGGAAACCTACATGTTTAAGTTTAAGCAATTAGCCCCCAATAAAAAGAACCCACTTAAACGGCTAATTAGTTGGAAAAGTAAGGTCATGAGTCTCAAAAGAATCAAAATTGGTGATTTCATTGGCTATGGAAACAGCTATATGGCAGCCAGGGACATGACCATAGCCCAGGTTCCTGTTGGTTACTGTCATGGTTTTGGAAGAAGCCTGAGTAATCTGGGGAAAGTGCTTATACATGGGAAAATTTTATCCGTGGTTGGAAATGTTACCATGAATGCTATCTCCGTGGACGTTACAGACTTGAAGGAAGTAAAAAAAGGAGATGAAGTAGTGATCATAGGGCGCCAAAAAAGAAATGAAATCACTGTTGCTTCCTTTGGCGAGTCAACACAACAGGTTAACTATGAGCTACTAACCCGCCTTCCTCATGATATTCCAAGAAAAATTATAAGTTAAACAACTTTTAGAACAGTGTTTGTGGTGTTTTACAATCAAAAGGATTCTTTGATCCAATGTGTAAAACTAAACAAATAAATAAAATGAGTTTTAACCTTAAAACAAGCCTTATACTCCTATTATTCACTTTCTGTTTTTCATGTAAAACAGAACCTATAGATTTAGCCAACCATGATTGGAAAGTAAAAGACCTAACAGGTTCTCCAGCCTCCAAGGAGGAATTATCCAAACTTTCTTTAATCTTCAAGGAGGGACAAGAAATCGGTGGGTTTGCAGGATGCAATTACTATAGAGGTGGTGCAACTTATAACCAAGAGCAAATTAAATTTTCAACCCTATATTCAGACAAAAGCAACTGTGAATTAAAAGAGTTAGAAAAACGATTCTTAACTAATCTTGAATCCAGCAAGCAATACACTTACCACGCAGGAAATCTTATCCTTCAGGATGTAAATGGCAATATTCTTATCGAAATGGAGAAGATTTAACCCAATTCTTCTAAAGGAGAGAGGGTAATAAAAACCAGCTAAGGAAGCGTATCGATCAATTAAATATAATTGTTCTATTGCCCACGACCTGGATTTTCCTGGCCAAGTGATACTTGATGGCTTTGGACAATACTACCTTCTCTACGTCTTGCCCTATCTGCACAAGATCTTCTACGGTATTGTGGTGACGAACACGAGCTACATCCTGTTCAATTATGGGCCCTGCATCCAGTTCTTCGGTAACGTAATGTGCAGTTGCTCCTATGATCTTCACCCCACGTTTGTAAGCCGCATGATAAGGTTTGGCACCCACGAAGGCGGGTAAAAAGGAATGGTGAATATTTATCACGTTATTGGGAAAGTGTTTTATAAAATTCCCTGAAAGTATCTGCATGTACCTGGCAAGTACTACAAAATCAATGCGATGCGCTACCATCAATTCTAGTTGCTTTTTCTCCTGTTCTACCTTATTCTCTTTGGTAACAGGCAAATGGTAAAATGGTATACCGAATGCTTTTACCACTGGTTCTAAGTCTGGATGATTAGAAATCACCAGTGGAATTTCCACATTGAATTGTCCAGAATAATAGCGACTCAAAATATCAAAAAGGCAATGCGAAAGCTTGGATACAAAAAGCGCCATTCTTGGTTTTGGAAAGTTAAATGAAAGGAAATATTCCATCTCAAACCGGTGCCCAACCTTTGATTTAAACTCTGGAAGAATTTGGTCCTTTTCTATATCAAAAGAATCCAATTCCCATTCTGCCCTCATAAAAAAATCTCCTAAATCATCATCTACATACTGATCCACGGCCAATATATTCCCATTGTTTTCATAAAGAAAATGAGAAACGGCAGCTACAATACCTTTATTGTCTTTGCATTGTACGATTAAAATTGCTGTTTGCATTTTTTATTGGGTATGATATTTATAGAAATAGTTATTAATCAAGTAAGGCCACTATATCTTCCTGATTCAAGCTCTTAATAAAGCTTTCCTCTGTACTAATAAGCTCCCCAGCCAAGGCCATCTTCCGTTCTTGCAGTGCCATGATTTTTTCCTCTACAGAATTTCTGGTAATAAATTTATAAATGATCACTTTATTCTTTTGTCCAATTCGGTGGGCTCTATCTATTGCCTGAGCCTCCACTGCTGGATTCCACCATGGATCAAGAAGAAATACATATTCTGCTTTTGTAAGGTTGAGACCTACACCACCAGCTTTCAGTGAGATTAAAAACACTTTTATGTCTGGGTTTTCTTGAAAGGAGGCCACTTCTCTCTGCCGATCTACTGTAGCGCCATCTAGGTAAGCGAAAGGGATTTTCTCTTCCTTTAGGAAGGACTTAACAATGCCCAAATGCCGAACAAATTGACTGAAAATCAAAACCTTGTGACCTTCACTTACAGTTGACTTCACCATATGAGAAATGTCCTCTAATTTGCCTGAGCCTCCCTCGTAGGCTTCATCAGCCATTTTGGGGTGATTGGCCATTTGCCTTAGTTGAGTAAGTCCACGCAATAAAGTCAAAGACTTCTGGGATTTACCAGGAAGACTTGCTTCATCAATAATTTTTTCCCTGAAATAATTCTTCACATCCTCATAGGCCTGTTCTTGCTCTGAGGTCATGGTAGAATACTTGATATTGATCACTTTTTCTGGCAGATCAGTCGCTACCTGAGATTTCAACCTTCTAAGAATAAAAGGCTTGATCATCGCGTTTAATTTCAGGATTTTATCTTTATCATTCTTCTTTTCAATTGGCAACAAAAATTGCTTCTTGAAGGATGCCTGTCCTCCTAAAAGTCCCCTGTTGATAAAATTCATCTGAGACCATAGATCCATGGTGCCATTTTCTACAGGAGTACCTGTAAGTATTAATTTATGGTTACTTTTTAATTGAACAACTGCTTTTGATATTATACTATCTGGATTTTTGATTGCCTGGCTTTCATCAAGTATAATATAATTGAAATAAAACTCATTAAGAATATCAATATCTAATCTGGTAATCCCATATGAGGTTAAGACCAAATCATATCGCCCGAATTGACTACTGTCTTTGATTCGCTGCGTACCTGTATAGATAAGAATCTTTAGTTTTGGTGTAAATTTTCTAGCTTCAAGTTCCCAGTTGTATATCAAAGAAGTAGGCATTACCAATAAAGAAGTCGTCCCTTCTGATCGCTCTTTTTCCATGGCCAGTAAGGCAAGCGTTTGCACCGTTTTACCAAGCCCCATATCATCAGCAAGACAACCTCCAAAATTGTACTCATTTAGAAAACGCATCCAATTATAACCTGCCTTTTGATAAGGTCTCAAGGTACCCTTAAAATAACTTGACAACTTATAATCATCAATATTTGAAAAATCCTTGAGTTTGTTAAGCCTCTCACTTAAGCCCAATTTAAGCAGGTTGCCCTTTTCCAGTTCCTGAGCTAATGCAATATGGTGTTTCTTTAATTTGAAATTCCCATCTTCATTTTGTTCCTCTTCAATAAAAGAAAAAATCTCACCGTAATTTACAAACCAAGACTTGGGAATAATCCCAATCTCTTTATTTGGTAACTCAATTTCAGATTTGCCTTTGAGTAGTAATTTTCTGAATTTTTGAAAAGAAATCTCATAATCCCCGAAAGTAATTACAGCCTCTACATCAAACCAATCAATTTTTTCATTAATTCTGACCGATATCTTAGCTGCTCCTATAAAATAATTTTTACCTTTTTCGTTGGCTGTTTGCTGAATTATTATACCTAGATCATCCAATTCCGGTCTATGATTAATAATCCATTCGTAGGCTTCCCTCTTAGGCATGGATTGCCTTCCCAAACGTACAGAAAGCCCATTGTCTTTTAGGAAGTTTCCATAGAAGCTTTCTTTTTTCAAGTCTCTTACCACCTTATAAAAAACGTAATCATCTCCATTTTTCTCCAGTTCTACATTGGTAGGTTTGACTTGATCGGCTCTAAAAGAATAATCTCCATACCTAAACCTAAGATCGAAAACCATCTTCTCTTCTTCGTCTGAAGCCAGCTTCTTTCCAAACATATCCACAGTTGGATTGCCTTGTAATTCTCCCAAGTACAATATAGGCTGGGGATTGTCACGTGCTACTTTAATCTCAAATCCTTTGGCATACACATCAAAAGAGGCAACAAGTTGGGTAACAAACTTCTTATAATAAGAGTCTTCTACTTTTCGCGGTATAACGATGAACCTTTTACTCAAAAAAGGCAATAGTTTTTTACCATCTACGGCCTTTTCAAAGCTAACCAACATGGAATCTACAACCAACCACGCAGGTTGATGACAGATCAAATAGCTTCCTTTGTATTGCCATTCAAGTTTTTCCCCCTGGTATTTTATTGTTGGGAAATAGTGGGTGTTTTCTTCATTCCTTCGGAAATGAAACAAAACAGAAGCTTTTTTAGGCATGATGGCTATTTCCTTCCAGACAGGATTGCCATCATTACCCATTTCAAAGAGACGCTTCTGCTGAATTTTCTCTAATATTTTGGCGCGAGTAATCTCTAATTTTGCCTCTATTAACTTTTGAACTTCCTTATTGGATAGTGTAGCGTGCTCTTTATCAAAAACCTTCCTTAAAAATTCTTTGGGTTTATTATTCTTGACATTGTACTTCTTAACAACCGCCTCTTGCTGCATACTGTCCATCAGCTTGATCAATTCTAGATCAGTATCATCCAACCGCTCTCCAAATTCTCTGGCATTTTGATAAGAAATATTCTGATAAGCAAATGATAACCTGCCCTTTTCATCCAATTGGACGGCAAAAGACTCGAAAAGAATTCCTAAAAATTCATGGTTAAACAAGGAGTAAACGATTTCAAATGGCTTATCGGAAGCTACTTTCATTAAAACAAGATTTAAACTAAAATGTGCTTTTTTTCGAAATTGGCAGTTTGCAAATTACAGAAATAATTAAAAGAATTAAATAAATCTCACATTTAAAACCTTACAAATGAAGGGTGGTCTTCACCCTAGAGGCTATTAATGCAGGACGATAAGACGCTATCATTGTGATAATTACAACACTTAAACTTGTATACAAAAAATCTGTCCATTGCATTTTTATAGGGTAGGCGTCTATTACAGATGAGCCTACGCCCAATGAGACCAACCCATAGTTATCCTGAACCCAACAGATCAAAAAGCCTAGCACAAGACCAACTAAAGCACCTGAAAAAGCTATTATGGCACCTTCCTTTAAATAGATAGAGCGTATAAGTTTTTTTGTACCTCCCATGGAAAGTATTACGGCTATGTCTTTTTTCTTTTCTATCGCCAACATACTCAAAGAGAAAAATATATTGAAGGAAGCCACAGCCAAAATAAAGGTAAGTGTCAAAAACACGAATAGCTTTTCTATCCTAATGGTCATTATCAGGCTTGCATGCTGCTCATCACTATCCTGAATAATAAAAGCTTCTCCAAGCAATTCTCTCAATTCGGCTTTAACATCTTGTACATCATACCCCTCTGCCACCATTATCTCAAGACCGGTCCTTCTGTCTCCGTAATCCATGAGTTTTGAAGCAAAATCCAAGGGGACAATTAGAAATTCATCATCAATTTGTTTTTCTACACTGAAAATCCCTCCTGGCTTTATCACTTCTCGATTGTACATACTGGAGGGATCAATACTTCCAGACTTTGGATCCTTAGGATAAAAAACCTGTATCAAGTCGAATTCATTGTCAAGGTTAAGCAGTAGAAAGTAGGACAGACCACGACCTATCAATGCCTGTGGCTGATTGTCTACCCCGAAACTCATTTCACCACTAAGGTGACCATTCTTAAATCTATTTTGAGCAATAAAATTATCCGACACCCCCTTCAACGTAGCGACAACCTGATGATCTCCGTACTTTACCAAGGCATTGTCTTCAATCACCTCTGTCAGAACCTCCACTCCTTCCAACGCTTCTATTTCTTCTAGAAATGCATCATCAACTTCAAAAGATTTCCCTTCATAGGGCATTACTTTTAGGTCTGCATCAAAGGAAGCATACAAACCTTTGATCAAGTCTTCCAATCCATTAAAAACAGATAGAACCACCACCAAGGCCATTGTACCCACAGCTACTCCTATCATAGATATTCTGGAGAGAACTGTAATGAAGTTTTTTTTGGCTTTGCTTTTAAAATACCTGGATGCTATAAAGTAGGAGAGATTCAATTTTATTTAATCAGCATTAATCTAAAATATACATTTGCTTATAGACAATCTATTCAATTGGGACTTTAATCTATTGATTGATTAGTCTTCGTCCTCCTCGTCCTCATCTTCTTCTGGTGCCTCAGGAATACTTAACTTTGAGATCACACCATCCATATGCTGGGCATAGGCCGCTGATTCATCTAAAAAGAAGGCCAATTCAGGAATTATCCTCACGGATTTACCTATTCTCCTACCAAGAAACTTTCGGATCTGTCCTTTATTGTTTTCTACTTTATCAAACAAAACCGTATTATCTCCCAATAAAAAGCTTAAATTAATCTTTGCTAGAGCAAGATCTGGGCTCATCAAAACACGGGTAACTGTAACCATGGCTTGGCCTACTATTGCTCTTCCTTCCTTCTGGAATATTTCCCCCAATTCCTTTTGAATCAGTTTAGAATATTTTTGTTGTCGTTTACTCTCCATTTTAAAATATTTAATCTCCACAAATTTAGTGAAATATACGGGTAACCTTTAATTTCGTAAATTGAGTTTAAAATAAATATAGACCTTGCTGGAATTTTTCAAAATTAATGACCCCTTAAGAATGGCTGGAATCCTTTTCCTCTTCATTCTACTACAGATCCCTTATTATTTAATGGACATCCCCTCATTGCAACCAGAACTGGCCTGGAGACTTCTAGGACAACAAATGGCCGCTGGAAACCTTCAATATGTTGACATTATTGACAACACAGGGCCATTTTCCGCTTTGGTATACTGGCTAAACGGCTTGTTGTTTTCAAACTCCGCACTATCTTTTCGGGTTTTCGCGTTTTTAATTTTACTTTTTCAGGTGTACTATACAAATCGTATGCTAATTAATAACAATGCATATGAGGATTCTAATTACATCCCTGCATTTGTAATGATTTTATTGTTTCAACTGTCTTTTGACTTCATGACACTTTCACCTGCTTTGATGGGAAGCACATTTGTATTGTTGGCCCTATCAAGGCTTTTGAGCCAAACTACTGTAAACACAAACACTGTCCCTTCAATTCTGCTTATGGGCGTTTTTGCTGGTATTGCCTTTTGTTTTCATTTTCCTTATATAGCGTTTTTACCCCTATTGATTTTTTCCGGATTACTTATCAATGGTTTTTCATTTCAGCAGCTTTCATTAATACTTACAGCATTCCTTTTACCTGTGGTTTTTTGTGCCTTGTACTATTTCTGGCAAGATGGATTGTCCTATTTCATCGAAATGTACTTTACCCTAGCCTTGAAAATAGAAAAGATCTATCATGTCAATTTTAAAGATCTAAGTTACATTTTCTCCTTACCGTTTTTAATTGCCATAGTAGGTTATTTAAAAAACAATGTAATGAGAAGAATGACTGTAAATCAGCAGAAGCACAACCAATTGTTTTTGTTATTCTTGCTTTTTAATATTGGGATGTTTTTTTTAATGGATAGGGTTAGCCCTTACCAGTTTATTGGAGCAGTTCCAGTATTGACCTATTTTATCAGTCATTTTTTCACTATCTCTAAAAACAAACTCACTCAAACTATTATTGGCTATAGTTTCTTTCTAATAATCCCTCTTATAGGATATAGCTGGACTTTTTACCTATTGAATGACAGCTCATTTAATGCTTATAAATTAAAAAGTACAAAAAATCATGATATACTTGAAGGTAAATCAGTCATGGTTTTGGGTAACGAGCTGAGCCCTTACCAAAGCGCCATTATGGCAAGCCCCTACCTTAACTTCCGACTTACAGAAGTATACTTCACAAAATTAGGGGACATGGAAAGGAAGACAAGATTCTATCAAGACCTGAAAAAAATGCAACCAGAAATCATTATCGATGAAGCAGGTTTATTTGATCAGTGGGTTGAAGGTCTCCCCAAAATAATACCCCTATATACCAGATCCAATAGTGGTCTCATATATAGGGGTAAACAGGATTGATCCTATAGGAGTATTGTTGCCTAAAATTATTTACAGGCAATTTTATCTACCCTTCGGGCATGTCTTCCGCCTTCAAACTCTGTACTAAGGAAGGTATCAACCATTTTTTTAGCTAAGTCAAAAGAGACAAATCTTGCTGGTATTGAAATAAGATTGGCATCATTGTGTTGTCTTGAAAGTGCTGCCAACTCTTCGTTCCAGCAAATGGCAGCTCTTATACCTTGATGTTTATTTGCTGTGATGGCTACGCCATTTCCACTTCCACAAATAATAATCCCTCGCTCCATTTCTCCTGAGGTCATTGCATTACACAATGGATGGATAAAATCAGGGTAATCAACAGATTCATCTGAGAATGGCCCAAAATCCTTTACTTCAAAGCCCTGCTTCTTCAGAATTTCTATTAACTCTTGCTTATAGGTAAATCCTGCGTGATCACCTCCGATTGCAATAATATTTGACATTTTTATTGATTTATAATTCGTCTTCCTCTTCTCTACGCTTTTTCTCCAAACGTTTTGCTATAATTATTCCTGTTTCATAAAGAACAAGTATAGGCATAGCAATTAAGATCTGACTAATTACATCTGGTGGTGTAATTAATGCCGACAATACTAAAATCACTACAATCGAGTGTCTCCTGTATGCTTTTAGCATCGCAGAAGATACAAGTCCTGCCTGTGTAAGGAAATAAATAACTACCGGAAGTTGAAACATTACTGCCGATGCCAAGACCAACATTACCAATGTGGAAACATAGGAGGTAATATCAAACTCATTCGCAATGGAAGGATCCAATTGGTAGTTTGAAAGAAAATTAATGGAAAGTGGAGATAAAATAAAATACCCGAAACTGGCACCTAGGAAGAACAATAAACTAACAAAGAAAACTGCTCCTCTTGCGGCATTTCGTTCTTTGGCATATAATCCTGGACTGATAAATTTCCATATCTCCCAAAATACATATGGGAAAGCTGCAATCAATCCTACTACCAAACTGGAGGTAATGTGCATAGAAAACTGCCCTGTCATCTGCCTACTTTGGAGGATGAAAGGGAGTTGATCAATGCAAAGCGCTGGAAGTGAAAGCTTTTCCGATAGCTGACAAAGCAGTCTGTAGGTAACAAAGTCTACTTTGGCAGGACCAAGAATCACCTGACCAAACACAAAACCTTTAGAAAGGAATGCAGCGACCATAAAAACAAGAATAGCTGAAACCGATCGCAATAAATGCCATCTCAACTGTTCTAAATGATCCAGAAAGGACATGCCATTCTCGTCTTCCTCTTCTTCTTCGTTATATTGATCGAGTGCCACTTATTTTTATTTTAATATAAAGGAAATTGTACCATCCAGTCGTTCACTGTAGCTTTGATCTCTTCAAGTTTCGCCTCATCATCATGATGCATAAGCGACTGGTCAATCAAGTCTACAATTTTCAACATATCGGATTCTACTAGCCCACGTGTAGTAATGGCAGCAGTACCGATACGCATTCCCGAGGTTACAAATGGGGACTTGGTGTCAAATGGAACCATGTTTTTATTAATGGTTATGTCCACTTTGCCAAGTGTGTTTTCAGCAATTTTGCCGGTAAGTTCTTTATTTCTAAGGTCAATCAACATAAGGTGATTGTCTGTTCCTCCAGATATAAGTTGGTAGCCTCTTTCTACAAAAGCTTCAGCCATTACAGCTGCATTTTTCTTCACTTGGATTACATATTCCATGTATTCGTCAGAAAGAGCTTCTTCAAATGCTATCGCCTTAGCAGCAATTATATGTTCCAAAGGACCTCCTTGAGTACCTGGAAATACACCTGAATCCAATAAGGCAGACATTTTCCTTAATTCACCTTTAGGATTTTTCAAACCAAAAGGATTGTCAAAATCGTCTCGCATAAGAATCAATCCTCCACGAGGACCTCTTAAGGTCTTGTGCGTGGTAGTGGTCACTACATGACAAAACTCCAAAGGATCATTCAATAAACCTCTTGCAATTAATCCAGAAGGATGAGAAATATCCGCTAGTAGTATCGCGCCTACTTCATCTGCAATTGTTCGCAATCTTTCGTAATCCCAATCACGACTGTAAGCAGATGCTCCACAAATCAATAGTTTAGGATTTACTTTTTTGGCTTGCTCTTCAACTTTATCGTAGTCAATGACTCCAGTTTCTTCCTCTACCCCATAAAAATGAGGCTCATATAGCTTTCCAGAGAAATTCACAGGGGATCCATGGGTAAGGTGACCACCATGAGAAAGATCAAAACCTAAAATAGCATCGCCTGCATTCAAACATGCTAAGAATACTGCTGCATTTGCTTGTGCTCCTGAGTGAGGCTGCACATTGGCCCAAGATGCGCCAAATAGTGCTTTGGCTCGATCTATAGCGATCTGCTCAATTTCATCTACTACTTCGCAACCTCCATAATACCGCTTATTGGGTAGACCTTCGGCATATTTGTTTGTTAGCACGCTTCCTGCGGCTTCCATAACCTGCTTACTGGTGAAATTTTCAGAGGCGATCAGCTCTATTCCTCTTTTCTGTCTATCCTCTTCCTTTCCTATCAGGTCAAATATTAATTGATCTCTTTTCATGTATTGATCTGTTCTTTTCTCTGAATTGACATTCCTTGTAACTTACGCAAAAGAAATGAAAGTCAGACTTATTTCTATTTCGAAAGCCAAAATTACTCTTAAACAATGTATAATCCAATTGTCTTTTCAATTTGATTGTTGCTAAAATCAATAAATTTGAGCCTTTCCTAATTAGGAAAGGCAACAATCCTCCCATCTCACTGAATCGAGCTCCAATTTTTAAGAATTTAACGCACTGTCCCATTAACTCGAATTAAGTAGTAAGATTCCTACAGGGGTAAATTACAGCTAGAAATTTCATGCTATGAATGAAGACAATCCAGTGAAACTTTCTTATCCTACATTGGCTCACTTCCAAGTAATATGCCCCTATCATCCTTGGGTATTCGCACCTAACTCATTTCCGTAAGGCCAAAGTAATTATAAGAAACCCCACAATAGCCGATTACCCTATCATGAATTTGTTCTCAAACCTAAGTTTTAGCCTATCAGCCTAGCTATACTTCATTTACCTTTTAACCCGAAATATGCAATAGACATTGTATTACGTGCTGAAATCGCCTTAAAATACCCAATGGTTGTTGTTTTCAATTTCAGCATAGCGGTGCTATGCTAATATCTCCATTCATTGTGATTTTCTTGCGGTTGTAACTCATTACGAATCCTATTTCATAATCCGGGATAATGCATTGTTTATTCCAAATGTGAAAAATCGGTATGATAATCTTTTATTAATAAGGGTATGCCTTTTGGACAGAGAAGGGAAATGAATCATGAATTTTATTCTGAAATATTTTCGAGTTGTCTTTTTAGTATTGGGATGATATCGGAAAGAGAGTTTAGTACATGGCTAGGTTGGGCGGTCATCAAGT
>NZ_JBSXOH010000063.1:0-140151 GCF_056859355.1 Cyclobacterium sp. L-R | reverse complement strand
CTTTAACCCGGATTATGTAATAGGATTTCTCCGCCCTGACAATGTCAGGGGTGAAGCCTGTTCCGTGTTTACGGGAAGTGTTGCAATCGCAAGAAAATCAGACTGTTTGGAGATTTTAGCATAGCACCGCTATGGTGAAATTGAAAACAGCAACGATTGGCTGATTTTAAAGCGATTTCAGCACGTAATAGAATATCTATTGCATATTTCGGGTTTAAGCGGACTGGGCCAAAGCCCGCATTGCTTTAAAAGTAATTTTGTACATTCGGTTAAGGAGGGGCAATTTTCGGGTTTAAGCATTAAAATATTTTATTAACGGAGGATTAACTATAAATTGCATAAAAATCAAATATCAGGAATGAATATTTCTAAGGAAAAAGTATTAAAGGCCCTGTCTACGGTAGAGGATCCCGACTTAAAAAAGGATCTGGTTACTCTCGGAATGATTCAGAATTTGGAAATAATTAGTGACCAAAAGATTTCTTTTAAGGTGGTTTTAACTACTCCTGCCTGTCCATTAAAGGAGTTGATTAGGATAAACTGTGAAGAAGCAATAAAAAAGGCCTTCGGTGAGGAACTTGAGGCGGAAATTTTGATGACTTCAAATGTAACCACCATTCGTAACGATGCAGTAATGCTTCCGAACGTTAAAAATATAATTGCCATAGCCTCCGGAAAGGGTGGGGTAGGTAAGAGTACTTGTTCTTCAAATTTGGCCGTGGCCTTGGCTAAGTCAGGAGCAAAGGTGGGTTTGATTGATGCAGATATTTCTGGTCCTTCAGTACCTACCATGTTTAATGTAGAAGGTGAGCAACCTGCCATAAAACAAGTAGATGGAAAAAACATAATAGTTCCTATAGAGCAATATGGTGTAAAATTGATGTCAATAGGCTTTTTAACACCTGCTGAAAATGCAGTAGTTTGGAGAGGCCCTATGGCAAGCTCTGCCCTAAAACAGTTTATTGGAGACGTGGATTGGGGTGAGTTGGATTATTTGTTGATAGATTTACCTCCTGGGACTTCAGATATTCACCTTACTATGGTTCAAACCTTACCAGTGACAGGAGCCGTTATAGTGACTACTCCTCAGAAGGTTGCATTGGCCGATGCTACTAAAGCCTTGACCATGTTTCAGCAGCCACAGATCAATGTGCCAATTTTAGGAGTTGTAGAAAATATGGCTTACTTTACACCTGCTGAATTGCCTGATAATAAGTATTATATATTTGGTCAAGGAGGCGGTCGCAAACTTTCTGAAAAATACGACGTTACTTACTTGGGAGAGATACCTCTGGTACAAGGGATAAGAGAAAGTGGAGACAGTGGTTATCCCGCAGTAATGAAGGAAGGGATTATGGCAGAAGCTTTCGGTAATTTTGCAGAGGGCGTAGCCAGGCAAGTAGCGATCAGAAATGCTGGTGCAAGCAAAACAGAAGTTGTACAGGTTAAAGGTTAAAGACAATGTTGGATCAATACAAGGATGAAATCGAAGTGGCTCTGGATACCATTAGGCCCTATTTGGAGGCTGATGGTGGTAATGTGAGAATTGTAGGGCTTACTGAAGACATGGTCCTTCAGTTAGAACTATTGGGAACATGCAGTTCATGCCCCATGTCTACAATGACACTTAAAGCTGGGGTTGAAGAAGCAATAAAAAAGGCTATTCCTGAAATCATTAGGGTAGAAGCTGTAAATGTAGAAGTAGCCTGACTTATCATTTAATCTATGGTTAATAAATACATTGCACTGATACTTAATTTGGTATCAGTGCTATTTCTTTTTTTAAGCAGTATTCAGCTTTCTATTGGTCAAGGAGCAACACCCACTGCTGATGTTGAGAATTCCATAGACCAATGTGGAACAGTTTTTTTTGAAAAAAAGCAAGCCCAGGCAATGGGCTATTTTGGTACTCGACAATATTTTGAAAGTTGGGTTGATACCAAAGGGGTAGAAATGAAGCAAAATGCTCAGGGAAACCGGACACTTGCCAACGAAATAAGGAGATTACCAGTTGTAGTTCATGTAATCCATCATGGAGAAGCCATCGGTGTGGGTGCTAATATCTCTGAAGCTCAAATCCTGGATCAAATAAGAATACTTAATGAAGACTTTCAAATGCAAAATCCAGATTTTGCTGCCAATACACCCAGTGAGTTTTTAGATGTAGCGGCCAATGCCGGAATTGAATTTGTATTGGCAAAGCAAGACCCACAGGGAATATCTTCCAGTGGAATAAACAGGGTCCTTGGGCCGAAAGAAACTTATGGATTGAATGATGCCGCCTTAATAGGGCAGTTGGCATCCTGGGATCCAGAGGAATACATTAATATCTGGGTGTTGCCACTTACACCTCCTACTATTGGTTTTGCTGGGTTTCCTGTTTCCAATGAATTGGAAGGTTTGAATAACCCTTCCCCAACGCCAGAAACAGACGGAGTCACCATTGATTATAATTATTTTGGAAGCATAGGCAGTGCCGTTCAAAATTCAAGAGGAAGAACGGCCACGCATGAGATGGGGCATTTTTTTGGTCTTAGACATATTTGGGGAGATGGTGGATGCGAAGTGGATGATTATGTGACAGACACCCCCCTGCAAAGTCAATCCAATAATACTTGTATCGTAACCCCTCGGTTCACTTGTGATTCCAGGGATATGGTAGAGAATTTTATGGACTATACTCCTGATCGATGCATGAGCCTGTTTACTGAAGGTCAGGTAGAGAGGATGGATGTAATTCTAAACTTTAGTCCAAGAAGGGCTTCTTTGCCTACAAGTCGTGCCCTTTTTGAACCACAATTGTTTGACAGTGATATTGAATTACTAGAAATAGTATCGCCTTCAGTCTATATATGTGATTATTCATTCACTCCGATTATCGAAGTGGTGAACAAAGGTAAAGACTCAGTGAATAAAGTCAGGGCGAGTATAAAAGCAAATGGCCTTGAGCTGGAAACCAAAGACTTTGATGTTTCTATTGCTCCAGGAGAAACATTAGAGTTGGAATTTGATGTCGTTACCCTGAATGCTGAAAGTACAGTATTTACCGCAGAAGTTTTACTGGTAAATGGCTTTGAAGATGATGATACCTCTAATAATAGGCGTTCGGTAACTACAGCTTTACCGGTATCACAAACACTACCTTATGCCTATCCTGGTCATGCGGAGGCTTCCGGTTGGGAGTACATTAATGGAGACCAGGGATTTACCTGGACGCCTGTCAACCTTCAGCTTGATAACGCTAGGCAGGAGGCCTTCCTGCTCAATGGGTTTGATTATAATGGACAGGGTGAATTGGATTATTTAGTAAGTCCGGTTTTTGACCTTTCAGGAATACCAAATCCTCAGTTGTCATTTGATTTGGCATATTCTCCTTTTTCCAATAGTGCTTTTACTGAAACATTAATCGTGGCTGTTTCCACGGATTGTGGCAATACTTTCAATTTGCTCACTGCACCTTATAATAAATCAGGAGCAACTTTGGCCACCCTTGGAGGTTCTCTAAACGAGTTTTTCCCGTCTTCCGAACAGCAGTTTAGGAAGGAACTGGTGAACCTCAGTGCTTATGCAGGTCAGGATAATGTCAGGATAGCTTTTGTATCCATAAATGGCTATGGTAACAATATTTACCTTAAAAATATAGCCATCAATACTGAGGAGACTTACCGTTATCAGTTGGGAATTAATGAAGTGACCCAACCATTACCGGTAGTCAATGGAGACCAAATATTGGATAAACTGAGTATAGATAATACTGGAAACCTTCCTGTATCAAGCTTTTATGTAAGCAACAGCATCAATGGTCTTGTAAATGAATCCTCCTTATTTAATGCGATTACCCTGGACGCTAATGCGAGTACATCCGTTGATCTTGCCAATGGCTTCGATCCTGGATTGAATGAAGTTGTTTACCAGGTTTCATCACCTAATTTTGATCAAAATTTTGGTGCAGGAGACGAATTGACAAGTTATTTTATCCAAGATGATTCAAAGATTTTGGTTCCCTGGCGTCAGGATTTTGATTTGGGCTTAGGTGATTGGATTTCCATAAATCCTGAAAATGATTTTAGCTCCTGGCAGTTGAATCCTTCCTCCGGAGGAAATAGCAGCAATCAAATGGTTTTGGATGACATGGTATCAAACAACAGTTATTGGTTGGTATCTCCAGAATTTTCTTTAGCCGAAACCGGAAAGGCAGGATTGTTTTTTGACTGGGGAGGTACTGGTTTTTCATCTGGAAGCCAGACTAGCTTTTCGCTTATTGTAAGTAAAGATGGTGGGCAGACCGGACAATCACTTTGGGAAATGTCAGGAGAGGCTCTTAACAAAGACATCGACGCATCAGATGATCCGACCTTAGGAACCTTTGTAAACCTCAATGACTTCGCCAGAGAAGAAAAAGTAAGGCTGTATTTTAAAGTGAATAACCTTAATGATTCAGATGCATTATTGTTTCTGGACAATATCTCTTTGTATTTATCAGATGATCCGGATCCGGTGGTTCCTGAGCTAAATCAATCTCTTGTTTACCCTAACCCAGCGATTGATAACTTCCATATTTCCTTTAATTTGGAGAACTACCAAGATGTGAAAATTGAGTTTTTCAGTTTAGCTGGTCAAAAAGCTTACGACGTGAGTTTTCCAAATACCTTAAATCAAACCTATACCTTTGGGAAAATGCACTTGGGAACTGGTTTATTTGTAGTTAAAATAACAGGAGAAAACTTTATGTTGACCAAGAAGTTGGTTGTGTACTAATACCAAAAGCCACAATTGACCGTTCTTTCAGAAAAATCTTATTGGTTATTTACCAGTTTTAAATTATAGCATTAATTTGCATTAGAATTCAAGAGAAAAAAGGTTTTCATCCTTAAAATTGGATCAAATCTTGCAATAGAAATAATATGAGTGATTTTAAAGTAGGTATTAAAAAAGTAGGTATTCACCTATCAATAATATTGGCCTTAACTTTTGGGCTGTTATTTGTTTTTTTTGAAATTTATTTACCTGATTATACCCATCATGGTGAGTCCGTTACTGTTCCTGATTTAGAAGGGTTTCATTATGATGAAGTGCAAGGGTATCTTGAGGGTAGAAACCTGGTAATGGTGGTTACTTTAGACAGTGGCTTTGTGGCGGATGCCAAGCCATTGGAAGTACTGAAGCAAAACCCAAAGCCGGGAGCCAAAGTAAAGCAAGACAGAAAAATCTATGTTACACTCAATGCGAAAAATGCACCCCTGATCAGGATGCCTAATTTGGTTCATACCCCTTTGAAAAATGCCCAGGAAATTTTAGCCAATTTCGGACTTGTCAGAGGAGACATTGTATATGTGCCTGATATAGGTCACAATGCCGTATTGCACCAAAAATACAGAGGTAGAGATATCAAAGAAGGTTTAGAAATCCCTAAAGGATCCCAAATCGATTTGGTGGTAGGAGATGGTTTTGGTAATCAGAATCTCGATATGCCCAATATCATAGGCATGGATGACCAAGAGGCGGAGTTCTTGATTCTTGGATCGGGCTTAAGCATGGGCAATGTCAATTATGTAGAAACGGATACTGTTCCCAAAGGAACGGTAGTTAAGCAACTTCCTCCTGCAGGATTAATGATGCAAACAGGAGAAAGGGTAGACATCTGGGTTTCTAAACTTGGACAAGAAACAACTTTTAATGAATAGGATTAGGTATTCGGTTCTGATAGCTGTTTTGCTAGTTGGTTTCTCTTCCGTTACCGACTGTATTGCTCAATTTCGGCAGTTACCGATTGCTTCACTTCCTTCTGATAATAATTCTATTTCATTAAATAATCAAAGAACCGCTGCGGAGACCTTACAGCTCCCTTTTTGGGATGATTTTTCCTCCGGTCAATTGTCTCCCTTGCTTTGGGAGACCCAAGGTGTCAAAACTTCCTTTACACTAGGCCTTGCCCCTCCATCCTTAGGTGTAGCTGTATTGGACGGGGTAGATAATAATGGCCAAGCCTATTCAACTACACGGCTAGAACAAGGGGAAGGGGATCAATTGACCTCCATGCCCATTGACCTGTCTCAAACTTCAGCTACTAATGACGTTTACCTCAGTTTTTATTGGCAAGCTGGTGGAAAAGGAGAACGTCCGGATGATTCCGATGCACTAGAGCTTTATTTTTTAGATTCCGAAGGTAAATGGGTGTTGGTATGGAGCCAAGAGGGAGGAGATGATGTGGCATCAGACCAGTTTGTGCAGGTATTGTTACCTGTAGCTGAGCAATTTCATTATGAAGCATTTCAGTTTAAATTTCAGCAATCGGGAAGGCTTTCCGGACCATTTGATACATGGGTGTTGGATTATATTTATTTGAATAAGGGAAGGGATGCCACCGATCGGTATCCTGCTGACAGGGCGCTGACCCAATTGCCAAGCAGTCCTTTTGCGCCCTATTTTGCCATTCCTTATTTTGAGCTTGATCAAGAAAAATTAACTACCCCAATTAGCAACGAATTCAATAACCTGACCAATAGGTTTAGAGCCATAGAGTATACAGTTAGCCTTACTAACAAAGCGACGGGTGAGCTTTTGGAAAAGCCCAATGACAATACCCCTTTTAATCCAGTGCCTCAGGCTTTGGAACGCAGGACTTTCACGAGCAGTGATGTCAAAGGAACCTCCTTAATTGGTTTAATCGACGAACCAATGGATGTGGAAGTACTAATGTACCTTAAGGCGGGGGATACTTATTTGGAAGAATTGGAGGGAGAATCCCAAAATTTCAATGTGGATTTTCGTGCCAATGATAGCAGCAGGATAGTAATTCCCTTTAGGGATTTTTATGCCTATGATAATGGTTCTGCGGATTATGCAGCAGGCATCAATCAAAGAGGTGGAATGTTGGCCTTGTCTTACGAACTATCTACCCCTTCTTACCTTTCGGGGCTTAGCATACAATTCGCGAATGCCGCTCAAAGAAACAGTGCGATAGAATTAATGGTTTGGGATTCAATTTCCAATGCGCCTTTGTACCAAGGAGAAGTATTGATCCCTGCTGATGCTGGATTGGGTAGTTTTTCTTATTTCCCATTAGATACCAATATCATGGTAAAGGATCATTTTTTTATTGGTTTCACCCAGTTTTCAAATGATTACCTGTATGTGGGCTTGGATAAAAGTGGAGATACAGGAGATAAGATTTTCTATAATGTGCATGGTTCATGGCAGCAAAATGAGCATGTAAAGGGGAATTTAATGATGCGGGCACACCTTAGCTTGGACCCTGTTGTAGAGGAAGTTGATTTGCCTGATGAGGAGTTATCGTTTTACCCAAATCCAGTAACTGAAAGGTTATTTATCAGGGGAGAGGTAGATGACTTAATGGTGTTCGATTTTCAGGGCAGGCTGATAAATATACCTCAAGAAGTGGATAAAGAAGGTAAAATGCTTAATTTTACAGAAAGTCAAAAGGGGATGTACCTGATTAAAATGGTAAAAAATGGACAGCCCATCACGAGAAGAATTATTGTTAAATAAGCCATGAAAGACATAGAAGTAGAAGAATTAAAATCAAGGTTAGACAAAAAAGAACAGTTTGTCTTTTTAGATGTCAGAGAAACGTACGAATATGAGGATGACAATCTTGGCGCCATTAATATTCCTTTGGCTCAACTTCCTAATAAACTTTCCGAAATAGAAAAGCATAAAGATGAAGAGATCATCGTGCATTGCCGATCTGGAGCAAGAAGTGGGAATGCAAAAGTATTCTTAGAAAGTAAAGGTTATACCAAAGTCAGAAATGTCTTAGGAGGAATATTGGCCTACAGGGCTTTAGAAGAAGACGAATAGCATTTAGATTTTCCTTTATTCAAAAACGAACGGTTCAGGAGTAAAGCAAAGGATAAACAAAATGATGGCCAACCAACCTAGAATTTTACGTTTTTGATCTAGTTTTGTGCCATCCATTACCTCTGGGTGATTGATGCCCAGAATCCTTCCTACCAGAAAAGCAAAGAAGAGCCAGCCAGTATAACCTTGGATATCTGGTGAGATACTTACCAAGCTGTATTGTATAGCCGCTATTCCAAGCGCCATGATCCATTTGTTGGTGTTAGAAAGGCCTGATTTTCTATAGCAGATGTACAAGAAGCCGACATAAAGAGGCAAAGCCAGGGCCAGGTAATTCAAGTCCTCAAAAGGACTGATAATGCCAAGGCCGGCGTAAAATAAAAACACGGTATATACTACTAGTGATATTATTTTGTGGTGTTTGGGAAACAGCCCAAATACCACATGTCCTCCATCCAACTGTCCAATGGGCAATAAGTTTATGGCTGTAAAGAACAAAGCCAGGTACCCCGCAAAAAGGAAGGGGTAATGGATGATCTCAGACATGGCCGGCATCCGCTCAGGATCTGCTAGGGTTTTTTCCATGGTCCAGAACAATAGATTATAGCCCAATTCAAAATCCATCATGTCTTCATCTTCGCTCAGGACATAATTTGAATCTGCATATTCCGGGTGGATTTCATAGATGTAGTCAGCTTCAGGCAATTGTGTGAACCCATATATCAAAACAGCAAAAGCAACCACAAAACCAGCGAGTGGGCCCGCAACGCCTATATCAAAGAATTTTTTCCTGCTACTAATTATTCCCTTCATTTGAATAATTGCGCCAAAGGTTCCTATGGACGGAGATCCCAAAAAGCCCAACCATGCAGGGATAAAATAAGGTAGGGAAGACCTTACCTTATGGTAAATGGAAGTAAACAGGTGCCCCAACTCATGAATTAATAGAATGCCGATGAAGGGCAGGGAGAATTGCAGGGAGAGCACGAAATACTCCCATGTAAGCGGTAGTTCGTCAGAAAGTATACTTCTGCCATACAACCATTCTCCACCCGCTAGGGTGGTGGCCATAATCGTTAAAAAGAAAAGGGTACCGTGCTTAAGGTATTCTTTGGTACTATACATTTTGGAAAAAATTGATTAACGCTTTTGGGTGGTCGATATGATGTGTTTGTATGCCAACTTTATTCGCACCCAAAAGGTTCTCTTTGAGGTCATCAAAAAACAAACATTTTTCCGGAGCAGCACCTATTCCATTGATGACCTCTTTGTAGATGGCTTCATCAGGCTTACGCAATCCCATTTCCTGGCTTAAAAACATATGGTCAAAAAGATTAGGCCAGGTGCCTTCAGGCAATTTTTGCTTAAAAGTTTCTTCTACCACTTTAAAGTGGATGCTGTTGGTATTGCTAAGCATGAAGAGGGGGTATTGTTTCTTCAGTTCCATAAGTAGGTCCAGCCTTTCCTCTGGGATGTCTACAAGGATACTGTTCCAGGCATCATCAATCCATTCGTCTTCCCAGTCGGTCGAGAAAAATTTTCTTACCCCATCTCTGAAGGTATTTTCGTCGGATTTTCCTGTTTCAAGATCAAAGTGAACAGGAGAGACCATAAATTCTTTAATTAGGTGATGTTGTTTTTCTGGCAAGCGACTATTTATTTTTTCAAAAGTCCTTTGGTAATCAATGTCATAGATAACATTCCCTAAATCAAAAATTAAAAATTCAATTTCTTGCAGGTTTTTCATTACAATTTTTGTTGTGATTTTAAAATCAAATATGTAACATTGCATTCCCAAAAGCAAGGTAAAAGGTTCAAAAGACTTCTAATCTTGGTTAGGGAGCCTTCTCTAGTTTGAAATACAGTTGGACTTGGTTGTTTACTTCTTTTTATTTGTGGTTGAATGGAAGGAGTAGATTTTCTTAATAAAAGTGGGGCCTATAACTCAGCTGGTTAGAGTATCTGACTCATAATCAGAAAGTCCCTGGTTCGAGCCCAGGTGGGCCCACAAATTAGCCGAGAGCAGTCTCGGCTTTTTTTATGCCTAATTTTTTATATTTGGCACCGGCGGCTGAGCCTGTCGAAGTTGGCCTCTCTAGGCATTTTAGCTCCAAATTACATTTCGCTAAACTTAGACCAGATCAACATTCAAAAAATTGAGATAATAATTCTAAAAAAACACTAAATTAGTGCTGAAAATTAAACGATTATGGGGACAATTGAATTGAAATCGAATCTGCATAAAATAATCGATAGTATTGAGGATGAACAGTTGCTACGTGCTATTTCCAGATTTCTTGAAAAGCGTAAAAGCGCAGAAGATGGACTGCTGTGGAAAGAACTGACAGACGAACAAAAAAAAGAAGTGCTTCAGGCTTACGAAGAATCGGAGGATAAGGCAAATCTCATTAACGATAAAGACATTTGGAATGAGCTTAAATGAAAATTGTTTGGACTAAAAAAGCACGAAAGAGGTTTGGTGAAATATTGGAATACATTGAACTTAAATTTGGTTCAACTGCAAGACTTTCATTCATAGCAAAAACGAAAGACTTTACTAGGCTACTTTATGAGTTTCCGGAAATTGGGACACTAGAGATACCAGAGAAAAAAATAAGAGGTTTTCAAATCACTAAGCAAACGCGGGTCTTTTATCGGCTGAAAAATGATCAAATTATTCTATTGACATTCTTTGACTCAAGGCAAGATCCCCAGAAGAAGCCTCAATAAACCTTATAATAATAAAAGACTCTCCTTCTCTAAATTTCGGCTAAATCCGGATGATAGGGTAATGCTTTAATAAATAGGCTGAAGCCCATTCCTATTGAGCTGTTTTCTTTGATCGATTACTTCAGCCCAAATTCTGGCAAAAATACTATAGATACGTTTCTCAATAGCCCCCAGCTTTAGCTGAGGGATTTAAATGATTTCTCGTTTCTGTGGCTTTAGCCAAACCATTAACTTATTAACGCTCACAAAGCCTTACGAAATTGGCCTCCCTAGTCTTTTCTGGTCTAAGTTACGCTTAGCTAAACTTAGACCAGAAAGGAGGTTTTTATATTTCGGGGCTTTAGCCCAATGCTTTAGCAGATAAACTATTAATTATTTAACCAACCTCAACTCATCGATCACATTTTCACTGGAATCTTTGGCGGTGTAGGTAAGGCTGTTGCCGTCAATGTCTAGCACCTGATAAAATGGGCCTTGCTCATACCTGACTTCAGCATAAGGCTCGTCTCCTATGCCTCTTAGATCACTAGGAATACCTATGGAAATCATATAGGTGGTGCCATCCTTGGCGTCAGCAACGACTTTGCCATCCTTCATGGGATTGGAACGCATGTAATAATGGATGTGTCCGGAAAACACCATGTCAACATGGTACTTGTCAAATAAAGGGATCCACTCTTTCTGAATGTTAGGGTAGGGCTCCTCCCAGTTGTAAGGAGGGAAGTGGAACATGGCAAATTTCCATGTGGCCTTGGATTCACTCAATTGTTGCTCGATCCATTGGGTTTGCAGCTCATCCTTTGAGGTGGCATCAATCATTAGAAACAAGGCGTTTTTATAATTGAAGGCATAGGTGTGCTCAGTAGGGAGGTCCTTAGGCCCATTGGCTGGATAGCTGAAAAGTTGTCTGTACATCTCTGCCCCAAGCCCCATGCGGTTGTCATGGTTCCCTAATACATTCATAAATGGTCGCTGAGAAATGAGGTCCTTAGAGTATTCGAAGAGTTCATCCCATTGATCTCTATGCAGGCCATCACTTACCAGGTCACCTGCAATGGCGTGAAAAGCTGCCTCCGGATGTTTTTGAAAGGCCTGATTCGCTAATTTTCCCCAAATGGGAGAAAAATGAGTATCGCCATACCAGATAAAAGAAAAGTTGTCGTCATTGGATTGGGTGGTAAAAGTTTGAGTTGCCGGCCAGTTGTTTTGGGTACTTATTTTGTACTCATAGGTTGTTCCTGCTTCCAGTTTTTCCAATTGAGCAGTAAAGCGATTGACATAGCGATCATTGGCAAGCCTTAGGTCTTCCATTTCGTATTTTTCAGCCTTTACGGTTAGGGTCTCTTCAGCTCCTTTTTTCCGGTAGCTTACTTTGCCTGAATCTATGGAGCTAGCTGTTCTCCATTGAATGTCCATTGTTGTGGTGGGATCAGCACTCCAGGTCAACATGATTTGATCTGCTTTTTCTGCAGCAGGAAATTTGGTGGTTCGAAAAGCATTGACCAGCTGTGATTCAGTTCCTCGTCCACGAACTGTCGTAAGCATTTGTTGGCCTTTTAATGCCTCAGGTACCTCAAACAGTACCAGTTCATCCCAGTCCCCATAAACAAAAGCCCCGTCATCCATGGTGCCGATAAAATCAGTTTCCGGATAGATGTCACTAATGGTCAATTGCTCATTTTTATTCTGTGGGGCCACACTTACAAAATAATGGTAACTGTAGTTTTCCAATCCATTGATCCCTAGTCCAACCTGGCCTTTGTCAAAATTCTTTTGCCATACCTCATAATCCGTCATTTCGTTGTGCATGGTCATTTCGGTTTTCACAAAGCCACTTTCCTTGAGCCAAAAGGGTAGCCTTTCTTGCTTTTTGCTTCTGATTACAGATACTACCACAGGTACATTTACATTAAAGGTCCAATGAGCACTGGCAAGTGTTTCAAGCTCTTCTTCGGTAAACAAGCCAAATGCTTCCTCATAAGTAAGGGCATGGAGTTCTTCAACTGACTTCGTATTGTAAAGCTCGGAGACCTTTTTGCTGATAAGTTCTTTGGATGTACTGTGCTGTTGTTTTTTGGTTTCAGAACAAGCAAAGACGATTAAGAGTAGGGCAAAAACCCAGGCTGTATTTTTGTATAGGTTGATTTTCATATTCAAGATTTCATTATTACTAATTTTAAAAGCAGGCCAATGGTTGGTGGTTTTTATGTCATAAACCTGCTTTCTAATTAATGACTGAAAACCAGTTGATTTGGGCCATTTTTAAATGTTAAATGTAAGTTAACATCAAAAAAAATACGATTCCTGTTACACAAAAAAAGACACCAAAGAGCATGAAGGTGTTTTGATACCATTTCGTATGAAAAAATTCGATTGAATCCATTAGGTACCTGTGCCGAACAAATTTGGTCGGGAATATCCTTTCATTGCCCATTTGTGGTAGTGGGCAATATTATCATCATGCCGAATCATATTCATGGCATTTTGATTGTTTAAAAATCTAATGATGCGATTCATGATGGTATAGGCGCAATGAAAAACGCCTATACCATCATGATTTCATAACCATGTCATCAGAAACGCCGACTCTTTTAGGAAAATAGCAGCCGACATTTACTTTATCCTTGGAAATGGAAGGAGGATTACTTAAACCCGTAATAATCTATACAGGGAAGAATCATTTGTACCAGGTTTATTTTTCCACTATAATCTTCTTGACAAGGGGTTTACCAAATGCTTTGTGAACCTTAATTATATAGCTGCCATTTGCAAGCCCGATCAAGTCTATTCTATTGGAATTGGCAGTGGATAGAATAAGCTTTCCGGAGGTGTCAAACAGTTGTATTAAATAAGTACCACCATTTTCCCCGCCAATTTCTATGAATCTAGCGGTAGGATTTGGGAATACTTTGATGGGATGAGTCGAATCTTCAAGAGAGGTTACAATCAAGTCTGAACCATCACAATTTTCATCTATGTTATTGTTTGGAATGTCTATTTGGTCAGGGTTGATACCAGGGTTTTCATCATCACAATCATTCTCTTTAAGAAAACCATCTTCATCCAGATCATCGTCTAGGGTTTCTGGATTACAGTCATCATCTATCCCATTGTACGGAATTTCAGTCTGGTCTGGGTTTATGTTTGGATTGGAGTCATCACAATCATTTGTTGCGATAAAGCCATCTTCATCTAGGTCGTCGTCTAAAGTATTTGGATCGCAATCGTCGTCTATCCCATTGTACGGGATTTCAGTTTGATCAGGATTTACATTGGCATTTGTATCATCACAATCTTCGGCAGCATTAAAGCCATCTTTATCCAGGTCATCATCTAAAGTATTTGGATCACAGTCATCATCTATTCCGTTGTAAGGAATTTCAGTCTGGTTGGGGTTTATGTTCGGATTGGTATCGTCACAATCATTTGCTGCAATAAAACCATCTTCATCCAAATCATCATCTAAAGTATTTGGGTTGCAATCATCATCTATTCCATTGTAAGGGATTTCCGTTTGGTCTGGGTTTATGTTTGGATTGCTATCGTCACAATCTTTTATCGCAATAAAACCATCTTCATCCAGGTCATCATCTAAGGTGTTTTGGTTGCAATCGTCGTCTATCCCATTGTAAGGGATTTCCATTTGATCTGGGTTTATGTTTGGATTGGTGTCGTCACAATCATCTGCTGCAATAAAGCCATCTTCGTCCAGGTCATCATCTAAAGTATTTGGATCACAGTCATCATCTATTCCGTTGTAAGGAATTTCCGTTTGATCTGGGTTTATGTTTGGATTGTTATCGTCACAATCTTCTTCCTCATTAAAGCCATCTTTATCCAGGTCATCATCCAACGTATTTGGATCACAGTCATCGTCCATTCCATTGTAAGGGATTTCTGTTTGATCTGGGTTTATGTTTGGATTGTTATCGTCACAATCTTCTTCCTTATTAAAGCCATCTTTATCCAGGTCATCATCCAACGTATTTGGATCACAATCATCGTCTATTCCATTGTAAGGAATTTCAGTCTGGTTGGGGTTTATGTTTGGATTGTTATCGTCACAATCTTCTTCCGCATTAAAGCCATCTTTATCAAGGTCATCGTCTAGTGTATTTGGATCACAATCGTCATCTATGCCATTGTATGGGATTTCCGCTTGATCTGGATTGATATTTGGAAAAGAGTCATCACAATCAAGATTATTGGTTGCATAATCTGAACAGTATTCATCACAAATTAAAACGGCTTCAGCATTTGCATCACCAAAGCCATCTCTATCCAGGTCAGGGTAAGCTACAATTTCTTCACCCCAGGTTGATCTAATTAGATCTATGCTTCCTTGAACATAGTTTGTACCATTGTACACACTTCCCAAGTGATCAGGCTTTGATAAGTAATCTGATAAAGGATCGGAAAAATTAATTAAGGTCCCATCGGTTCCGGTAGCTTCTATGCTTACCATCCAGTCAAATTTCACAAAGTCCCCAATAATTCCACATTCATCGTATAAACCGCTTTCAATTTGTATGTCCTGAATAGACGGTCCTGTTATTGGTGTTTTTAAAACCTCAATGACACCATCCTCTTTGAAGAAGCTGGAACTTATGTCTTTGTATGACCTGATTCTTGATCTAGAATACTCTGGACTATGGCTGTAATTTTCTATAGACACCTTAATGGAGGTCACAGTGACGCCTTCTGGGATATTAAACTCAAATGTGGGGCTAAGGCCTTCACTTAGTAAAAGTTCGTAGGGGTCTGAATTATTGATGATTCTACATTGACCAAAAGCATGCAAAGTGGAAAAGAGGAAAATTGCAGTGAAAAAATAAAAGGATTTGCGCATGAATTTGGTTTATTGGGGGTGGTTATTGGAGTTTTTTTAACAAGAACCTTCTATGCACCCCTATTGAAATTGTATCGGGCAAAAATAGTTCTTAATATTTATTATTTAAACTAAGTATTAATTATTTTCTATTCCTACTGAGGGTTTTAAGATTGTAAATCAATTCATTATTAGTTTTTGGAGCAGTCATTTATTATTTTACCTTTTAATTATTAGCTATTCCCAAGACCCATTATGATAAATTTATCACTACTACTTTTCTATAGTGGTTTTTCTTTGGTCGACAGCCTTCCTCAAGTGTTACCAGGCACGCGAGAGGGAATTGCCCCTGTTTCCCAAGAAGCTTTTTCCAGAGAATTATTGGATGGCGCGCACCGTTTTGTGGATTTGAAAATTCAAGAGGCCAATACAGAAAGAATGCGGGACTGGACAATTGGATTCTCCTCAAAGGAACGAAAAGAGCACTTTCTATCAGAAAAGCGGGATAAATTAAGGTCTATTTTAGGGATAGCAACCCAACCGGTAAAAGTTAATAAAATTGAATTAATAGCCAATGTTTCGGATCCCGTTGAAGTAGCAGAAACAAATAAATACACCATCTACCAGATCAAGTGGCCTGTTCTCGAAGGAGTGTTTGGAGAGGGGCTTTTACTTAAGCCTAAGGTCAATCCAAAAGGGCATTTCATTGTCTTGCCTGATGCAGATCAAATTCCCGAACAACTGGCAGGGCTGGCTCCGGGCATAGCAGAAGGATCTCAAATGGCCAGGCATTTGGCTGAAAATGGCTTTGAAGTCATCGTTCCTACTTTGATCAATAGAGAAGTGCTAGAAAAAGACCAATCGGCTAGGGAATGGATCTATAGACAGGCCTTTCAAATGGGTAAACACCTGATTGGGTTTGAGGTGCAGCATGTGTTGGCGATCAGTCAATATTGGCAAGAGCAAGGGGCTGATAAAATTGGTTTGGCAGGTTTTGGTGAAGGAGGATTAATAGCATTGTTGGCTGCGGCTTTGGATACAAACATTGACGCAAGTCTTGTCTCTGGTTATTTTGGCCAACAACAGGAGAAATGGGATGAGCCTATTTATAGAAATATCTGGGATTTTTCTACTCATTTTGGTGATGCTGAATTGGCTGCTATGGTGGCGCCAAGAGGCCTGGTGATTGAGCACAGCCAACTGCCGGAAGAAGTCATTTTCCCTACCCAGAAACCTAAGGAGTATGATCCCTTTAGTTATTCAGGATACAAAGGGGCCCTTACACAGACAGATTTCAAGACTTTGCAGGAAGTATTTAACCGAATATCCCTTATTGAGAAAAACATCAAGGATAGTAGGCTATTGGTGACAGGGAAAAACAGAACATCCATTGCTTTCGGATCAATGAATGGACTCAACGCTCTGGTGGATTTTATGAGAATAGAGGGAAACCTTGACCTTTCCGTCGATAAGCCTATTGACCAAAGAAAAGACTTTGACCCCAAGGAGAGACAGCTTAGGATAAGGAATGGGATGGAAGCTTACGTTCAACAACTGGTCCATTTATCGCCAGCTACAAGAAATGAATTTTACCTGCATCAAGTGATGCCCAACTGGGCAAATAAAGAATGGAGTACCAAAAGCTATCATCCTTATGAAAAACCGGATCAATTTAAAAAAGAGAGCCAGAAGTACAGAGAATATTTTAAAGATGAAGTGATCGGAAGCTTTTCCGATGATTTATTGCCGGGAAATCCAAGCAGTATTCAGGTATATGAAAATGAAAAGTGGAAAGGATATTCCATTGCCTTGGATGTTTTTCCAGAATTTGGAGGTGGAGGGATACTCTTGCTACCCAAGGACATTAGCAAAGGTGAGCAGCGTCCGGTTGTAGTGGTCCAACATGGGAGAAATGGTGTGCCTGAGATCGTAATTGAAGGGCATACGAGTTATAATAATATGGCGGCAAGGCTGGCCGAAGAAGGCTTCGTTGTGTTTTTACCCTATGGTTTGTTTTCAGGTGAAGACAGATATCGCTGGCTGGATAGAAAAGCCAATACTATAGGGAAAAGTCTGTTTTCATTTGTTTTGGCCCAACATGAGCAATACTTGGCTTTTTTGGGGGACTTACCCTTTGTGGACAAAAGCCGTATCGCATTCTATGGGAAAAGTTACGGTGGAGAAACTGCCATGAGAATCCCCTCTATACTGGAAGGTTATGCCCTCTCCGTGTGTTCAGCAGATTTTGGAGATTGGACGAGGAAGGTTGCCGACACCTCTTTTTATAACAGTTTTATGCATACCATAGAATGGGAAATGCCTTATTTCAACATGGGGAATACCTTTAGTTATGCGGAAATGGCTTATTTGATATTCCCCAGACCTTTTATGGTAGAAAGAGGCAGGCATGACCTGGTTCAGCCGGATGAATGGGTGGCCTATGAATACGAAAAAGTCAGGTCCCTTTACACTCAATTTGGCAAAGGGAATAATACCAACATCGAATATTTCAATGGAGGTCATGCTTCGCGAAACAAGGGCGTGTTTGATTTTCTTCACCAGCACTTGAACTGGCCTTAATTAACCATTGGTTTTATTTTATCTACTTATGCAAAAAATAATATCAGGAAGTCAAGTAAAGGAACTTGATAAATTGTATGTCCAGGCATCGGGCATTACTCCCTATGAATTGATGGAAAGGGCCGCAAATGAATTTTGCCAATGGTTTATTGCGCATTTCAAGAAAGGCTGCAAGATAAATATTTGCTGTGGTACGGGAAATAATGGAGGGGATGGACTGGCCATTGCCAGGTTGTTGTCCGAACAAGGTTATGTTATAAATGTTGCGATAATAGGTAATCCTGAAAAAGGGTCAATTGATTTTATCAATAACCTTAAAGAATTGCCAAGAAGCATAGCTCTAAGCAATTGGAGAGAATTAAAATCCGCTGAAATCACCATTGATGCCATTTTTGGCGTAGGGATAAACCGAGCACTTGAAGGGGAGTACCTCGACTTGGTTCAAAAGCTTAACAAGGAACAAGGTGTAAAAATCAGCGTTGATATGCCTTCTGGCCTTCCTTCGGATACTCCGGCTGATGGTGAGGTGTTTCATGCTGATCATACGGTTAGTTTTCAATTTCCTAAGTTGTCCCTGCTTTTTCCAGAACATGCCAAATATGTAGGTGAATTGGTGATCAAAAAAATAGGAATGGAGCCTAAGCACTTTGATTCTTTTTCTTCTAGCTATCGTTTTTTCTCAGGTGAATCTCTTTTAAGTTATCATAAGAAATTCCATTCGTTTAGTCATAAAGGAGATTTCGGCCGTATTGTATTGATCGGAGGAAGCTATGGCAAAATGGGTTCTATTTGCCTTAGCATAAAGGCTTCCTTGCGTACAGGGGCGGGGCTTGTGTTTTGCAAAGTGCCAGGATGCGGAGTAAATATTGTTCAATCTTCCATTCCCGAGGCCATGGTATTGCCCCCTTCTTTAGAGAGGGACATTGATACCAACCTCGAGTTTTCAGGAATAGATGCCATTGGGATTGGTCCTGGCTTAGGTACAGGAGAAAATGCTCAAAAACTTGTGAGTAAAGTCCTTAAATCCTATGCTGGCCCCACTGTTGTGGATGCTGATGCCATCAATATTTTAGGAGAGAAGCGGGATTGGATCAACTTATTGCATTCAAATGTGATCCTCACCCCACATTTGAAAGAATTTGAGCGGCTGACAGGGGTGAAGTCCGAAAACCACTTACAGCGCATTGAATTGGCGAAAGAATTTTGTATGAAACACAATTGTAGCTTGGTTTTAAAAGGAGCTTTCAGTGTGCTAAGCTTCCCTGATGGAAGCCAGGTCTTCAATAATTCTGGAACGGTTTATATGGCTACTGGTGGATCAGGAGATGTGCTTACTGGTATGCTTACTTCTTTTTTAGGACAAGGTTATACCATGAAACAGGCAGCCATATGTGGGGTATTCCATCATGGACATGCCGGTGAACTGGCAGGAAAGGCACTGAGAAGGGGGACCATGGCTTCTGACATCGTTGAAAATATTCCCAAAAGCTTTCTAGACTGGGACATTAAGTAATGTTCTAGTCTGATTTACTCGGGTAGCAATTTGAATGATTGCCTATGGTGAGGAGTAGGTCCAAATTCTTTAATCCCCAATCTATGGGACTTGGTGGGATAGCCAACATTCTTCTCCCAGCCATATCCGGGGAAGTCTACTGCAAGATTGGCCATTAAGTCATCTCTATAAGTTTTTGCCAGAATGGAAGCAGCAGCTATGCTGGCATATTTTCCATCCCCCTTAATGATACATTCATAGGGTATGTCATGTATTGGATTGAACCTATTGCCGTCGATTAACAAAAATTCAGGTTTGATTTTTAAGGCCTCAATGGCCCTGTTCATTGCCAGAAAGGAGGCGTTTAAGATATTGATTTCGTCGATTTCTTCAACTGTGGCACTGGCAATGGCCCAAGTCAAGGAATTGGCTTTTATTTCTTCTGTGAGCTTTTCTCGGTTGCCTTTTGTAAGTTTCTTGGAGTCATTGATCCATTCGTTGGCGTAATCCTCCGGAAGGATAACGGCAGCAGCAGTCACTGGTCCACAAAGGCAACCCCTGCCTACCTCATCACATCCGGCTTCTAATCTATTAGGAACTAAATTCGGTAGCAGCATTGGGATAAAATTCCTGTTCTTTATGGTATTTATGAATCAATTCGGCAACCAAGCCAGTCCAACCTGTTTGGTGAGAGGCACCTAAGCCCCGACCATTGTCTCCATGGAAATATTCGTAAAAAAGAATTAGGTCCTGGAAATGAGGGTCTTTTTGCATTTTTTCATTATCTGCATAAATTGGGCGATTTCCGTCTTTATCTTTCATAAAGATATTGATCAGCCTAAGGGATAATTCTTTAGCTATCAGATCCAAGGTGATGTATTTTCCTGATCCTGTAGGGTACTCAATGGAGAAAGTACCTCCATAATAGTAATCAAATTTTTTCAGGGACTCAATTATCAAATAATTGATAGGAAACCATATTGGACCACGCCAGTTGCTATTCCCTCCAAACATTGTTGTTTCGGATTCGCCTGGGGCATACCTAATGGAAAATTTATTGCCGTTGATTTGTACCGAGTAAGGATGTTCCAAATGGTCTTTGGAAAGTGATCTAATTCCAAATTCAGACAGAAATTCCTTTTCATCAAGCATTTTATTGAGAATGCTTTTCATGCGATGGCCTCTTAATAATGAGAAAAGCCTCCTTTTATCTCTACCCGGATGAATCCAGTTTGAAACAAGAGCGGCCAATTTTGGTCTTTCTTTAAAGAAAAAATCCAGCCTCTTCTTAAATTCCGGTAAATCATCAAATAATTCTTCCCGAATAGGTTCCACAGCAAACATTGGAATAATGCCTACAATGGACTTTACCTTCATAAGCTTGGGTTCCTCCCCTGAAAGGTGCAGCACATCATAAAAGAAGTTATCTTCATCGTCCCAAAGGCTAATGTTATCCTTTGAGATATTGCTCATGGCACCAGCTATATTGAGAAAGTGTTCTAGGAATTTAGTGGCAGTATGCTGGTAAACTTTGTTAAATTCACAGAGATCCAGTGAGATTCTGAGCATATTCAGACTAAACATGGCCATCCAAGAGGTGGCATCTGCTTGTTCTAGCTTACCGAAAAACTTGTCTACATGGCTTCTGTCAAATACACTTATATTGTCAAGTCCAAGGAATCCACCCTCAAAAATATTCTTGCCTTCTTCATCTTTTTGATTAACCCACCAAGTGAAATTTAATAGCAGTTTGTGAAATGCCCTCTCTAGGAATTCATGATCCCCAACTTTATTTTCGTTGTTTTTTCTATCGATCTGATATACCCGCTGTACAGCCCAGGCATGGACAGGAGGGTTGACATCGTTAAAATTCCATTCATAGGCAGGCATTTGCCCATTGGGATGCATGTACCAATCATTCAGCAATACAAGCAATTGATCTTTTGCGAAATCCGGATCCAATCGGGCAAGTGGGATGGTATGGAAAGCCAGGTCCCAGGCTGCATACCATGGGTATTCCCATTTGTCTGGCATGGAGATTATATCGTAATTCTGAAGATGGCGCCAATTGCTATTTCTTCCAGATTTCCTTTCCTGAGGTGGCTGATATCTTCCTGAGTCTCCTTCCAACCAACGCTCTACATTATAATAATAGAATTGCTTGGTCCATAGCATGCCTGCGTAGGCTTGTCTTTGGATCATACGCATTTGATCGTCTTTTACTCTTCCCTGTAGGACTCCATAAAAGGTTTCCGTGTCCTCAATCCGGTTTTTTAGTATTTCTTCAGCATGCTCAATTGGGTCTTCAGTTTGCATTTTTTGCATTCTGAAAATGACCTCTGACTTTCCTCCAGCTGGAATTGTCAAATTGTAAATAGCAGCGGACTTTGTTCCCGAATTATTTGGGTTCAGGTGAACCACTTCTCCATTAATGACATAATCATTGATGGCATCCTTAAGGTATTTTTTCTGATTACCTATGTGATATAACCGTTCTCTATTGGTTTCATTGTCACAGAATTTCAACTCAGGCTCTCCCTGAAAGATAAAGCTATAATTACCTGATTTAGGAGAAAATGCTTTAATCTTATTTTCCCCATTTTTTCTTAAAGTGGGGATAAATGGTTCATCTCCTGTAAACCAGGTTTTTCTAAACCAAATGGTAGGCATAACACAAATGGTAGCTTCCTCAGAACCTCTATTATGTATGGTGGCTTTACAAACAATGTCTTCAATATCTTCTTTGGCATATTCCAAATAAATATCGAAATAGGCATTGTTATCAAAGACACCAGTATCTAAAAGCTCGTATTCTTTATCGTTTTTTCCTCTTCTATGATTTTCATCAAGGAGTTCTTTGTAAGGGAATTTGCTCTGTGGATACTTGTAGAGCATTTTCATGTAACTATGTGTGGGAGAGGAGTCCAAGTAATAGTACAACTCCTTTACATCTTCACCATGGTTCCCCTGATTTCCAGTTAGGCCAAATAACCTTTCTTTGATCATTTCATCCTTGCCATTCCAAAAAGCCCATGCAATGCATAGTTTTTGTTTGTTGTCGCTAATTCCTCCGATGCCTTCTTCTCCCCAACGATACGCCTTACTTCTTGCGTCGTCGTGGGTTACATTTTCCCAAGCTGACCCATCTGGACTATAATCTTCCCGAACAGTTCCCCATTGCCTTTCAGTAAGGTAAGGACCCCACTTTTTCCAATGCCGGGTCTTTTCCCGGTCTTCCTTCAATCGCTTTAACTCTATATTCATGGGTATCTAACGCCAAATTAATAAAGAGCGAATTTAACCTATTTAGATTTCTTTATGCCAAAATTTCTGACTTGTATTTTATTTTTTTTTCAAACAACAAGGTTTTTTTTGAATGAAAGGCCTGAAAAATGCTGTTTAGCCCCGAATTAGATAATAGACATGCCATGATTTATCAAAACCGTTTTAGAACCAGAAATGACACATTGAACTTGGTGCGACGTAAATCCTATGGCTATTGGACTTATTTTTCCTAATAGCCCTAATAAACTTTTTCTTTCTTATTATAGAATATTTCATTCAACATGTCTAAAGCAAGGGCTTCCAGTGAACTTTGCCATGCTTTAAAGTCCTCACCTTTTTGATTTTGCTGTGCGCTTTCCATGTATTTATCCAATACCCCTAGGTCAAAAGTCTTGTTGGCTTTTCCTGCACCAGCCTTCTCAGCATCCAGTGCGTTGCATTGTTGTTCGTATTGTCCTTTAACTGGCACCATAAGGCTGGGTTTCCCCAAGAACATTGCTTCTCCTATGGACTCAAAACCGGCAGTGGTAAGAAAGCCTTTACATGCCGCCATTTTTTCAATAAATAGCTTCTCATCGATTTGATGAAAGGTCAGGTTGGGTAATGCCTTAAAGCCATCTCTAACACCTGTATTGTCCCAAAACGCTTCTATCTTTGACTGTGGATTTTCTTTTGCAGATTGAATCAATTCCTGGGCATATCCAGGATTCACCACATAGGCCAAATAAAAATCTCCTGTACTTACTTGTGCGTTCTTTATGACCTTTTTAACAAGTGGAGGCCATACCTTTAACTTGGTGTCTGGGCTGTTTTTGGAAGATTGCCATAGGGATAAGGCTATTTTTATATCTGCATGATGGCAGGTTATTTTTGTATTTAGCTTAAACAAAAACCTATTGACATTTCCCCTCTTAGCAAAGGTGAAATCTGGGTGATATATTAGGTATTGGTGGCCTATGGCAATAAATTTGGCTTTTGGTTTGTATATAAAATTGTAGATACCTCCCAGGATATCATAGAAGTTAACAATGCCATCAGGTTGGTAGAACCTGATTTGCTCATCCATCTGCTTCAAACTCCTTATGAAAAGGGGAGACTTCTTTAAATTTTCTATAATTGTAGCGCCTAGCTTAATTGATTTGTTGGCCTTGTCTGTAATAAAGTTAGGGCTTGGATATCGATAGATGGGGCATTGGAAATCCTCTAAAAAATAGGAGGGTGCTTTCCGTCTGTTACTGCTACCCAAGATAACGGCCACTATGCTATGACCTTGCTTTTCCAGCACATCCCTTAGCACCTGGGCCTGTGTCATGTGTCCCCGACCCTCTCCCTGAACGATAAATAAAAATTTCATTCTTGCCTTTAGTAAAAGTTCTTGGCTTGGTTGATCGGAATTTCTTTAATTTTCACGACCTTGTTTTTGTCAATTTGACTAAAATCCAATTCGTTATAATAGATAAGTTGCCAGTTGCCTTCATGGTCTTCTGCCAAGGCGCTTAAGGTTTCTACCCAATCTCCAGAATTATAATAGTCAATCCCCTCAATCCTTCTGATTTCGGCTTTGTGGATGTGGCCACAGATTATACCATCACAATTTTTTGATTTGGCAATTTTGCAAAGCTCTTTTTCAAAATCATCTATATAAGTAACCGCAGATTTAACCTTTGATTTCACATATTGAGAAAGGGAAAAATAGGGAAGGCCTTTTTTGCGACGATAAAGGTTTACTTGGGTATTGAGCCAGAGTAAAAAAGTATAGCCAATATCTCCAAGATAAGCGATCCAGCGAAGGTTGGTGGTAATATTGTCAAATACATCTCCATGAGTAATGAAATACCTTCGTCCATGACTTTCATAGACCATGTCTTTGAGAATTGAAAGTCTGCCAATCTCTAAGGGAAGTATCTGATCCAAAAAATCATCATGATTGCCTCTCAGGTAAAACACCTTGGTGCTGTTACCATCAATCATTTTCAATATTCTATTGAATACTCTGGTGTGCTTCCGCTTCCAGCTTCCTGATTTTTTAAGTTGCCATCCATCTATAATGTCTCCATTGAGAATCAGGTTTTCGCAATTGTATTGCTTTAAAAACCTTACCACTTCTTTGGCTTTGGAGCCTTTGGTTCCAAGGTGGATGTCAGAAAGAATAATTGTTTTAAAATCTGTTTCCAAAATGAATTGTTTTGGAAGCAATTTAATTAGCTTAAATTAACTGATTATGAAGCGATTATTATATAAGTGCTACCTTAATGAAGGTATTATGGGTAGGTGTGAAGAAAATGTTAATGGAAAAACTTAAACATTAGAAAGAAAGAATTTAATCGAGTAGCAAAATAAGCAAAATCAGGCGTTAAAGATTAATTTAAAGACAGTACCTTCCCCTACCTTCGACTTTACCTGTAAGTTACCTTTGTGTCTACGCATTATTTGCTTGGATAAACTTAGGCCTATCCCTGAGCCTTTTTGCTTGGTAGTGAAAAATGGAATGAAAATCTTGTTCATGGCTTCTTCCTCTATTCCTTTACCAGTATCCTTTACTTCAATAATGATCTTGCCATTGTCATCAATAAAGGCACCTAGTTTAATTTCTTTTAGCTTCGTGTCTTCTACCGCATGAATGGCATTTTGAGTCAAATTGATAAGTACCTGCTCTATCAAAGCACAATCTGCAAAAAGCAGCAGATCATTGGGGAGGATCTCTTTGGTGAATTTTATTTCCTTTTCTTCAAGCTGATTTTGAAAAAGTATGTCCAGTCGGTCAAATAGCTCTCTTATTTTTATTGCAGTAAACTTAGGTGTTGGCACATGGGCAAGGCTTCTAAAATCGCTTACAAAATTGATCAGCCCTTCACTTCTTTTTTCTATGGTGGAAATACCCATTTGATAATCCTGCAAATCTTCTTGTTCTACAGAACCTTTGCTTTTGATTTTACTTTTAAGGTCTGAACTAATGGTTGCTGCCAATGAGGAGATAGGAGCAATTGAATTCATTATTTCATGGGTGAGTACACGAATGAGGTTTTGCCAGGCCTCCATTTCCTTCTCCTCAAGTTCACTTTGGATATTCTGTAAGGATACCAACTTGAATTTAACATCCCTTAAAACCAATTCAATGGCATACACGGACAATTGCATAATTCCATCAGGATGCGCAATTTTGATAAGTTCGCTTCCCCCTGTTCTCAGATGGTCTATGGCTTGGTACAGCTCCTTATTGATTTTCGAGATCTCTTGAATATGGTTTAATTTATCTATGTTCAGCATGCGCTTGGCTGCAGTGTTTAAAATCTGAACACTGCCATCTGCTTCAAAGGTGATAAGGCCTATACTAAGATGTTGAAATACAGTGCGGAAATATTGGAAGTTGGCTTCTTTCTCTAGTTGGTCTTCTTTAAGTTTGGCTAGAATGGCATTGAATTCAATGTGCAAATCATCTGTTTCAGTTCCATCAAACTTTACAGGATATACGGTAGAATAATTGTTCTGTTTGATGTTATCGAGGAATTGCCTGACTTTTTTGAAACTGCTCTCTGCGTACCTTATCAGGAGAATCAATTGCACGAAGGTGAGAATGAAAAACAAAGAAATGGCAAATGCACCTGCATCCTTGGTGATAATGTAAGCCAGGAAAAACAGACTCAATGCAAGCACAAAGACCCTTCCCAGTAAACCGATTTTATAATCCATATTTTTCCAACCTTCTGTAAAGTGAAGCCCTTGTTAATCCTAATTCTTTTGCAGCCTTGGAAATATTGCCACTATTTTTATCTATTGCCTTTTGAATCATGTTCTTTTCCACCTCATCAAGGTTCAAAGAATTTGTATTGATCTTGTCATTCGTAGGTTTGGCCGAAAGGAAGAAGAAATCTCTGCTATCCAATTCCTCACCCTCAGCCATGATGATCGCTCTCTCAATCGCATGTTGGAGTTCCCTGATATTTCCTGGCCAACTGTACCTTTGTAATAATTGATGGGCACTGTGTTTTAAACCTTTGAATTGCTTTCGATATTTACTGGCATAAACCTTCAGGAAGTGCTCTGCCAAGATGGGTATGTCATCTTGTCGGTCTCTCAATGGAGGGAGAAATATTTCTACCGTATTGATTCTATAAAGCAAATCTTGACGAAAAGTGCTTTCTAAAATCATGTCATGTATAGGCATATTGGTAGCGCAGATCAATCGAATATCTATCGGAAGGGATTTATTGCTTCCTATTCTGGTCACCTCTCTTTTTTGAAGTACAGTGAGTAATTTAGATTGAAGTGGCATACTTAGGTTCCCTATTTCATCCAGAAACAAGGTGCCGTTGTCGGCTACTTCAAACCTTCCAGCCCTGTCTTCCTTAGCATCGGTATAGGCTCCTTTTTTGTGTCCAAAAAGCTCACTTTCAAAAAGGCTTTCCGTAATGGCCCCCATGTCAACGCCAACAAAAATCTCATCATGTCTCTCTGACTGCTCATGTATGGCCCTTGCTATAAGCTCCTTTCCCGTCCCATTCTCTCCTAAGATCAATATATTTGCATCCGTTTTTGCTACTTTTTCTATAATTGAAAAAACATTCTTCATAGAGGCACTATGACCTATGATTTCAGAAAAGGGTTTTTTCATATCGGCCTGCAATTGTTTCTGCCGACTAGATAGTTTGTCCACTTGATTGTAACTCTCTTTGAGCTTGATTGCTGCTGATAAAGTAGCTATCAATTTTTCATTCTGCCATGGCTTTAGGATAAAATCGGTAGCTCCTTCTTTAAGTGCTTGCACAGCCATTTCTACATCCCCAAAGGCGGTGATTAAGATGACGACTGCTTTTGGATCGATTTCCTTGATTTTTCTAAGCCAATGAAATCCTTCTTTGCCAGAAGTGGTGTCCTCAGTAAAATTCATGTCGAGTAATACGACATCATAATTATTATTATTGATCAAAAAGGGGATTCTTCTCGGATCCTTTTCTATGAAAACTTCCCGGGCATGTTTTTTCAACAACATTTTGGCCGCAAAAAGAAGGTCCTCATTGTCATCTACAATTAATATTTTGCCTAAATTTTTCTCCTCCATTGTTTTTGATTTAATAGTGCTGAAAGTATGCCAACAATTTATTCCTCAATTTAGCAAAAATTGTACGTTTTCTTCAGATAAAACGTACGAAAATGAACATTTTCTTTTCGTTTTCGAACACTATTACAATCCTTAGACCTTATTTTTTAATAGCCTGATATTTCTGTTACCTTTGTGCATCAAACAAAAAAATACAAACTATGTCTGTAGCAACTAAAGGAAATACCGTAAAGGTACACTACACAGGAAAACTGAAAGACGGAACTATATTCGATTCTTCACAAGATAGAGAACCTTTGGAGTTCGTTTTGGGAGATGGAAAAATGATAAAAGGATTTGACGTTGCCGTAGAAGGCATGAAAGTAGGAGACGATAAAAGTGTTACGATTCCAACTGATGATGCTTATGGTCCTAAAAGAGAAGACATGATGTTGGATGTTCCCTTGGATCAAGTGCCAGCCGAAATCAAACCTGAAGTAGGAATGGATTTATCTATCCAAAACCAACAAGGTCAACCCACTCCTGTGAAAGTGGTACATATTGATGATGCCAAAATCACTTTGGATGCCAATCATCCTCTAGCAGGTGAAGATTTGGTATTTGAAATTAAACTTGTTGAAGTAATTTAATTTCATTCATTATAGAAATACAAAAAGGACTTGATATCAAGTCCTTTTTGTATTTCTATTCATCCAAATTGGCCTCTTTTTCCATTGTGCCATGAGGATTGGCATAAATACTTTTTGTCTTGTTGTACTTGGCATTACCAACTTCCACTACAAAGATTCTACTGTTAAGGTGGGTGAAGTCATAATTCTTTTGTAATCCATCATCCGGTAAAAGTTGATCCTGTAGGATTAAATTCCCCAATATGTCAAAAATTTTCACATTGGTTAATTGAGCATTAGGTTTGTCAAGTACAAGCTTAAATTTTTTGTTACCTATAGACTGTAAGTTAAAATTGATGGTAGGGGTATTCAACTCCTTCGGGAATGAAATTTTTGTTTCAAAGGACCTACTAACACTCTGGGCCACAGCAGAAAATTTCCCCGGGAAGGAAAGGACTAAAAAAAGGAGTATAATTATCGTTAACCTAGCGGTATATTTTTCTTCATTCATTAATGTGCAAATTGCAAAAATCGATCCGAATAATTTTAAAAATTCAACTTTAATTAATATAATTTAACAAAATTATAATTAATTAACGAACTATTTACCCTAAAGCAATAATATTTAGTTTGTTTTATGTAAGTGGTAGAATTTGGCCTGTATTAGAAATCTTTTGGTCGTTCAAATGCAACCACTTTTTTTTTATTGGCCAATAGGAGTTGTTGATAGGACAAGGCCAGTTTATCTAAATAATAACCCTCAGGAAGGGGAAAGAGTTTAGCTTTTTTTGTAAGGTAATTTGTTTTAAGTATTTCATTTCCCTCTACAGTATAGAAGAAATCATCTTCAATTACAGCTCGTTTACTAGTCGAAAGGACTATTTTATCAATTAGATTGGCTTGATTATCAAAAATATACATGCCATCATTGGCTACCTGAAGAAATACTAGATTGTATCTTTCCATCAGCAATACTATATCCAGGTCATTTTTCTGAATTATCGTATTGATGGATTGGGCTTGTAGAAGTTCGTTATTGCTGAGATTGATTTTTTTCAGTTTTAGGTCTGATTCGTCATAAACCCAAAGACTATTGTTATTTCCAGGGCTGGCATGACTTACCCAACCTAAAACACCTGTTTCTCCAATGGATTTGTTGATGATAGGGTTTAAGAACCTGTCCAGGATTTCAAATCTTTGTAAGGATGCACTGAAAAGGAAAAGGCTAACCGTATTGAAAGGGTCTAAATGTGTTACAGGTGCACTCAGGGAGCTTGCCAACTGATTAATCTTTTCTCCTTTAGAATTGTATTGAGAGAGGTATCCCTGCTTATCAGTTATAAATACATTTCCTTTGCCATCTGTAGCTGTTTTATCAATGTCTGCTACCGTGACTTCCCATAACTTTACCCAATCCTCTTTCTGCCCAATAGAGGCCAAGGGGAGAAGAGTAAGCGCCAGAAACCAAGGGAGTATGAAGTCAATTCGCTTTAATCGCATAGCCATTGTACTGCTTTAGTTGAAAGCTCATGCCGTCGAATTCACCATAATAACATTGGTTGACCCATTCCCCAAGATTAAAATATACGGAGCTTTCATTTATGGGTAAATTCAAAGGCAGGTGCCTGTGGCCGAAAACATAATAATCAAAATGAATTTTGCTTTCTATCTCCTGGCTATATTGAAACAACCATTCATGGTCTTTTCCCTTATACTCATCTTCCTTTTTCAATTCATTGGTAAGTCTGCTGTTTTTGGACCATGCCTGTGCTATGGCGATACCAATATCTGGATGCAGCCATTTAAACATCCATTTGCAGGCACTGCTGGTGAAAAACTTTTTAAGAAGTTTGTATTTTTTATCACCTGGACCAAGACCATCTCCGTGACCGACAAGAAATCGTTTTTCGTTAATGATTATTTCTTGGGGATGTTGAAATACAGGAATGCCCAATTCTTCTGAGAAATAATCCTTCATCCATAAATCATGATTTCCCGTGAAAAAGAACAGTGGAATACCCTTGCTCCGCAACATTGTGATTTTGGCAAAAAACCTAAAGAATCCTTTTGGAATAACCTTCTCGTATTCAAACCAGAAATCAAATATATCCCCTACAAAAAAAATCGCAGCAGCATCTTTCTCAATTTCATCAAGCCATCTTACAATTTTTTCTTCCCTTTGTCTGCTGGACAATTCATCCGGCGTTCCTAGATGAAAATCAGAAACAAAATAAACTTTTTGTGCTCCTTTCAGAGCAATTATCATAGTGTTTTCTTGATTTGTAGCGCTTGGAGATGATGGCATGGCTAATTTATTGTCGATTTTACGGAATAAAATTACTGCTTACTACTAATTTATACTATCAAATTTTAAATAAAAAAAGGAGGGTTGCCCCTCCTGATTATTTACTGATTTAAAAGACATTGAAATTTAGTCTTTATTTTCTATAACATCCTCTTTTTCATCATCTGTATCAGAAGTCTGATCTTTAGGCTCTTCGAGGGTCTTTACCTCATCCGTGTTTTTGGTAAACTTCTCGTAAGTAGTCTCTTTGTCAAAAGGTCTTTTACCAATCAGGCTTTCTAAATCTGCCTGAAATAAGATCTCTTTTTCTAGGAGTTCCTTAGCTATTTTCTCCAACTCCATCTTTTTGTCTCTCAAGAGCTCTAGGGTTTTAGAATAAGCATGTTCTATCAATTTTCGAACTTCTTCATCTATTGTTTGAGCAGTATTCTCAGAGTAAGGTTTGTCAAATTTATATTCACCTCCTTTAGAGTCATAGAAAGATACATTGCCTATTTTATCATTCATCCCATATACTGAAACTATTGAATAGGCCATTTTAGTAATTCTTTCCAAGTCACTCAAAGCACCTGTAGAGATTTTTCCAAATGTAATTTCCTCAGCAGCTCTACCGCCTAATGCCATACACATCTCATCAATAAGCTGTTCTGTTTGATATAGAAACTGTTCCTTTGGAAGGTACTGAGCATAGCCTAGCGCAGCTATTCCTCTTGGTACAATACTTACTTTTACCAATGGATCTGCATGTTCTAAAAACCAACCGGCAACAGCATGTCCAGCTTCGTGGTAAGCCACAATCTTTTTCTCTTCTGGAGATATAATCTTGTTTTTCTTCTCTAATCCACCAATCACTCTATCCACAGCGTCTTGGAAATCTTGCATGTCCACAGCGTTTTTATTGCGCCTAGCAGCTATCAATGCAGCTTCATTACAAACGTTAGCAATTTCAGCACCTGCAAAACCAGGCGTTTGAGCCGCTAATTTTTTTGGTTCAATGTCATCTGCTGTCTTGATCGGTTCAAGGTGAACTTTAAAGATGGCTTCTCTACCTACGATATCTGGTTTGTCTATGCTTATCTGGCGATCAAATCTACCAGCTCTTAAAAGGGCACTGTCTAAAACATCTGGACGGTTAGTCGCTGCAAGAACGATTACACCGGAATCCGTTCCAAATCCATCCATTTCTACTAAGAGGGAGTTTAGTGTATTTTCTCTCTCATCATTTGATCCTGGCATTTGACCTTTGCCTCTTGATCTACCTATGGCATCTATTTCATCAATAAAGATAATACAAGGTGCTTTTTCTTTGGCTTGCTTGAACAGGTCACGTACCCTAGCAGCACCTACTCCAACAAACATTTCTACAAAGTCAGAACCAGATAGGGTGAAGAAAGGTACACCTGCTTCTCCTGCCACAGCTTTGGCTAATAAAGTTTTACCTGTACCTGGAGGGCCTATTAGCAGGGCACCTTTTGGTATCTTACCACCTAATTTGGTGAATTTGGCTGGTGTTTTAAGAAATTCTACAATTTCTTCTACTTCTTCTTTTGCTTCGTCTAGTCCGGCAACATTGTCAAAGGTTATTTTCACCTTATTCTCTGCATCAAATAATTGAGCTTTGGATTTACCTACGTTGAAAATCTGTCCACCTGGACCGCTAGGGCCGGACATTCTACGCATCATCATCCAAAATAGGAAAAATATCAAAATCAAAAAGCCAAAGCTTGAAATCCAGTTGCCCCAACTTTCTTCTTCTTTAGCAGAGTACCCGATTCTTTCACTTTCCGGCAGCTTTTCTTCCAGTTGGGTATAATTCTCTATGAAATTATCGACCGAAGCGATTTTAATTTTATAGTGTGGTCCTGTTGGATTGGAGAACCTATTTTGACTTTCTAGTTCGTCTTTGTACCTCTGGTTTTCCAGAGCTTCCTCCTTGAGGGTGACTTCAACATAGTTTTGGTTAAATATGACGGTTACTTTTTTTACATCACTACTTAAAACCATGTCCTCAAAGCGTTTCATGGTAATTTCAACAGTGGCTGTATTTTGATTGAACCAAGTTACGCCGATGAGGACGATCACAGCGGTAATAATCAACCAGAGCTGAAAGTTTGGCTTTTGGGGAGGTTTAGGAACAAATTTTTTAGATTTATTATTACTCATATCGGTATTTTTAATGCTTAAATTTTTTTAAAACGAATTAGATAAAGGAATGTTTTTATCTACATGGTTATTGAGGATTAATTTTGGTGATCTTCGCATCACCCCAGAGCTCCTCTAATTGGTAAAATTCCCGCTTATCTTTTAAGAAAACATGAACAACTACATTTACATAGTCCAATAGAACCCACTGGCTGGTGCTTTTCCCTTCACTCATCCAGGGTTTTTCTTTATTCGCTTTGTAAACTTCTTCTTCGATCGCGTTGGATATACCATCCACCTGTGTGTCGGATGTGGCTGAACAAATCACAAAAAAATCAGTCATCGTGCTAAAGATATCCCTCAAGTCCATCATTACAATGTCAGAAGCCTTTTTATCTTCCATTCCTTTTACTATAACTTTGCACAGCTCTTCTGCCGTCATATGTTTATTTATGGTGTATTTTAAATTTATTTATTTTTTATCCATAACTTGAGATGAAACAATAAATATCCAGATTATGGGATGAAATAACTAATTATAGATGCATAAAATCCTTGCCAATACTGTTTTTTTAGGAAAAGAAATTATAAACCTGACAGACTGTCATTCTACTAACGAGGTTGCCCTTTCTATGGTTCGCTCAGGCTTGGCAAAAGAAGGGGCAGTTGTTATCACCTCAAATCAAACCAAAGGCAAAGGGCAACGGGGTAATAAATGGATATCCCCACCCGGTCAAAACCTGACCTTTAGCATGGTTTTTACCCCGAGATTTTTGTCTATTGATGAGCAATTCATGCTAAATATGGCGGTTGCAATAGGCGTTCAGCAGGGGCTTGATACTTTTGTAAAAGATGTCAAGTTGAAATGGCCCAATGATTTTTTTCTGCATGACAAAAAGTTAGGGGGAATGTTAATTGAAAACCGATTGCAAGGAAGGTTCCTTGAATCTTCAGTAATAGGTGTGGGAATCAATATAAATCAAATCGAATTTGATATAGAGAATGCTGTCTCCTTGAAAAGCTTAACAGGACAGGGATTTGATTTAAATCAAGTTTTGTTTTCAGTATTAGAAAAGGTAGAGCAGCAATACCTGAACTTAAAAAAGGAGTCTTATAAATCGATTAAAGACCAATATCAGCAGTTAATGTACTTGAAAGATGAGTGGGCAACCTATGATGATGGGGAAACTTTTAAAGGGAAAATCATTGGGGTTGGAAATTATGGACACCTTGAAATGTGTAAACAAAATGGAGAGGTAAGCCGTTATGAGCTTAAACAAATTAGGTTAGTTAAAAATAGCTGACTTTCATTTGTGTTCACTTATAACTAAATTTGTCAAAAATTTCCTAGAAACTATATAATTTTAAATATGTCAGCGACAAAATCACAGGAATACGTTCAATACAAGGTAAAAGATATCTCACTTGCCGCTTATGGGCGGAAAGAAATTCGACTTGCAGAGAGTGAAATGCCAGGACTTATGGCACTCAGAGAAGAGTTTGGAGAATCACAGCCATTGAAAGGAGCCAGGATTGCAGGATGCCTTCACATGACTATACAGACTGCTGTATTAATTGAAACTTTAGTTGCTTTAGGTGCTGAAGTTACCTGGTCTTCTTGTAATATCTTCTCTACTCAAGACCATGCGGCAGCAGCTATTGCAGCGGCAGGGATAAGTGTTTACGCTTGGAAAGGACTTTCTGAGAAAGATTTTGATTGGTGCATCGAACAAACCTTATTTTTTGGAGAGGAAAAAGCTCCTTTGAACATGATTTTGGATGATGGTGGTGATTTGACCAATATGGTATTGGATAAATACCCTGAATTGGTAGGAGATATAAAAGGACTTTCTGAAGAAACAACTACTGGAGTTCATAGACTTTATGAAAGGATGAAAAATGGTACCCTACCAATTCCTGCAATAAACGTAAATGACTCCGTTACCAAATCTAAATTTGATAACAAATACGGTTGCAAGGAATCTCTGGTAGACGCCATTAGAAGAGCAACTGATATTATGATGGCAGGTAAAGTGGCTGCTGTAGCTGGATATGGAGATGTTGGAAAAGGTTCTGCCGCATCCCTTCGTGGAGCGGGTGCAAGAGTTATTGTTTCTGAAATTGATCCAATATGTGCCCTTCAAGCTGCCATGGATGGTTTTGAAGTGAAAAAAATGATTGATGCAGTAAAAGAAGCAGACATTGTAGTGACTGCTACTGGAAACAAAGACATCATTACGGAAGCTCACTTTAGAGCCCTAAAAGACAAGGCCATTGTTTGTAATATTGGTCATTTTGACAATGAAATTGATATGGCCTGGTTAAATGGGAATTATGGTCATACTAAAGATGAGATCAAACCTCAGGTAGATTTATACAATGTAGACGGCAATGATATAATTGTTCTTGCAGAAGGTAGGCTTGTCAATTTAGGTTGTGCAACTGGTCATCCTTCTTTTGTAATGTCCAATTCATTTGCTAACCAGACCTTGGCGCAGTTGGAATTGTGGACCAATACAGATCAATATGAAGCTGGGGTTTATGTGCTTCCAAAGCATTTGGATGAAAAAGTGGCTGAATTGCATCTTAAAAAATTAGGCGTTGTGTTGGATGAATTATCCGAAGAACAAGCTGAATACATTGGCGTAAGCAGTAAAGGACCTTTCAAACCTGATTATTACAGGTATTAATTGGTTTTTAATATTTGATAAAGAAACCTCAACCTTAAGGGTTGGGTTTTTTTTATTTAACGCGAAATAGCCCGCAGCCTGTGAAAATGGGCTCAGAGGCTTTAACCCGAAATATGCAATAGACCTTCTATTACGTGATGGAATCACTTTTATATCAGTCATTTTCGACTTCACCATAGCGGTGATATGACTCAGTCTCCAAATAGCCTGATTTTATTGTGATTACGACACTTCCCGTAAACACGGGACAGGCTTCACCCCTGACTATTGTCAGGACGGAGAAATCCTATTACATAATCCGGGTTTAATTTCTACCATTTCTTACCTTTTATGCAAATGTTTAAATAAAAATCACCTGGAATAACCAAGCCTAATGATTGATTCTGTAATTTGAAGAAATTATTTTAATGCGGATTGAAATTTGGGCTTTCCTGACTTATTTTTAAAAATTTATAACAGTTTTGGGAAGAGTGGGCATATTGGGATTTTTATTGCATCTCGTTGTGTTATAATTTAGCTTAACCAGCTGAGAAAAAATCGAATTGCATTAGCCAGAAATTGAATGGTTTTTAACTTAACTATTTAAAAGAACTAGCATTTTATGAAATCAATGTCTTATGTTTTTATCCGCTTAGGGATTGGGATTAGCATGTTAGGCCATGGCTTGGTGAGGATTCCAAAGCTAACTGCCTTTAGTGAGGGTATGCTTAATAATTTTAAGGATTCACTTTTGCCTAACTTTATGTTGATTCCGTTTACCTATGCTTTACCGTTTGTAGAGTTTTTAATTGGCTTCCTTTTAATTCTTGGTTGGCAAACAAAAAATGCAGCAGTAATAGGTGGAGTATTAATGCTGATATTGATCGGAGGAACAAGTTTAATAGAGAATTGGGGTGCTTTGCCTTCTCAAATGATTCATCTGTTGTTTTTTGTTTTGGTTTATGAATTTAATCAGTCCAATACTCTGGCATTGGACAAATCGCAAGGCAGCAATTAGGACAATATGATTACAAAAGAAAACTTATCTAGTTACTTACCTTTTTTCTCAGATTCCCGACTTTTAGAGGCGCTGACAAAAGAGGGTAAGATTATGAACATTAAAAGTGGGGAGGCGATAATTGAGCCAGGCCAATTCATTAAAATGGTTCCCATATTACTTTCAGGGAGTTTAAAAGTTTTGCGTTTGGATGAAGAAGGCAAAGAATTGTTGTTGTATTATATAGACCCGGGAGAAACCTGTGCTTTATCCCTTACCTGTTGTTCTTCCTACAGGCCAAGTGAAATCAGGGCGGTAGCAGAAGAGGACAGTATGTTGCTAAGTGTTCCTGTGGATCAACATGAAAAATGGACAGAAGAATTTAAACAGTGGAAAAATTATGTTACTGATTCTTACAGGATTAAATTTCAAGAGTTACTAAAAACCTTGGATGCTGTAGCGTTTAAGCGCATGGATGAACGATTGATGCGCTATCTGGTAACAAAAATGAAGCAATTGAAAACCAATGAGCTTTATACCACACATCAGGAAATCGCCAATGAACTTGGTACCTCGAGGGAGGTTGTTTCAAGGTTACTTAAACAGTTAGAGAAAAAGAAGTGGATCGAATTGGGTAGAAACGTCATCTATATTAGGGATGATTTTGAAGAGTTGATCAGTAAATTTAATTGATTAAATGAATTTAAATCATGCAATAGAATACCATTTACACGCTGAATAATTTTAGATTAAACGATTGTTGTTTTAAAGTTACAAGCAAGCATTAACTGTCTTAACTTGTAAATAGTCAGAATTTTTTGTGAACTTATTTCTATTTAAACACCATAGCTGAGGTTTAATTCACAATATTAAGCAGAGAAACTTTTAACATGTATGGATAGCTACTATCCTATTTTTTTTATAAAGCAATGGATTAATAAAACTTGATCAAGTAGGAGATGCATGGGTATTTTGTCCTAATTATACTTTTGGTGTGATCCTTTTTGATCATACCGATTTTTCTGTTACTACCATCAGTGAGCCGTATGAAGGTATGCGATTAAATAATTTCCAGTTAAAACAGTATTGCCCCATTCCAGTGGATTGGTATTGTTTGGCACTGATCATGGAGGTATTAATATTGTCGATAAGTATAAGAAACAAGTAAGGTATTTGTTAAACCCGAAATATGCATTAGACATTCTATTACGTGCTGAAATCGCTTCAAAATCAGCCACTTCGTTGCTGTTTTCAATATCACCATAGCGGTGCTAGGCTAAAATCTTCAAATAGCCTGATTGTCTTGCGATTGCAACACTTCCCGTAAACACGGGACAGGCTATCACGAATCCTATAAGGGCGGAGAAATCCTATTACATAATCCGGGTTTAATCCGGAAACAGGGTATCAAATGGATTATTTAGCCAACCCAGAAGAGAACTCCTCTGGATTGAGTAGCAATGAAGTTTCAGACTTGATCAGAGATGCAGAGGGGTGGTTTAGGTAAGTACGAATAAGGGATTATGTTATTTTGATGAGCAATCTGAGCACTTTGTGGTTTTTAAGCGACGATCACCCTTTTTTAGGGGGATTGTAAGCCCCCTTGTTGTCACCGACACTCCCTTCGGTAATATTCACGTTAACAGGGAGTTTTCCTTCATATTCCAGTAGCGTATGCATCTTTACTGCTCCCTTTTTGGTACGGAAAGTAGCCCAGTCAAACACCGTAAGGCAAAGGCTAATCACTGTGGCGTCTAGCAAATAAACAGGGCCCTTGATCCTGAGTTTGGACCTTTTGACAGATGCCTGCTGTCCTAAACTTCCCAACAGAGAATAATAAAGGTCCCTGAAAAGGTCCGAATCCCTTCGTTTATTTTGATAGCTGATACTTGATTTGGATGGGGCTTTGGTAAGGCCAAGATGGTTAAAGTTCCCAGTGGCAGACTGAAGCCCATTGGAAATCTCCCTTACCGTTGTGCTCTTGGCAAAATGGCAGAACAACATCGAAAACCAGGTGCGTCCAGCTGTCAAATCCTTTGCAGCCCTTTTCGGTTTGCTTTTCCTTAACCAATTTCTTGAAAATAGAACGATCAATCTTTTTTATAATCTGTGAAAACAATGTAATATTACACATTAGAGGTTCGTGTTTTTTGGTGCAAACCCAAAAAAACTATTTTGGGCAAAAAATTGATCCTCTCATTTTTTTATTTAGGACGCTATTGATCTTCTCAATATCAAAAAAACAATAATGAACAGTAAATTATTTCTTCTCGGCCTTTCAATTTTCTTTTTTGTGAGCTGTCAATCCTCACAAACAGATCCTATTAATCCAGTACTTCCCATCCCAGATGAAAGGCAACTTGCCTGGCAGGAGATGGAGTTTTATGCCTTTGCCCATTTTAATATGAATACCTTCACCAATATGGAATGGGGTATGGGCGATGAAGATCCTGCTATGTTTAATCCTACGGATTTTGACCCCAAACAGTGGGCGAAGGTTTGTAAAGAGGCAGGGATGAAAGGGATCATAATTACAGCAAAGCACCATGATGGTTTTTGCCTTTGGCCTACAGCTACCACCGAGCACTCTGTAAAAAATGCGGTTTGGAAAGATGGTAAAGGAGATATTGTCAAAGAAGTAGCTGAAGCATTTAGAGCTGAAGGCTTGAAGTTTGGGGTATACCTTTCTCCTTGGGATAGAAATAACCCGGATTATGGCACTCCAGAATACATTGAAGTGTTTAGAGCCCAACTAAGGGAGTTGCTTACCAACTATGGGGAGATTTTTGAGGTTTGGTTTGATGGAGCAAATGGTGGTTCCGGTTATTATGGGGGAGCCAATGAAGAACGCAGGGTGGATAAAAAGAATTATTACGATTGGTCCGGGACGATTGAAATTATCCGGGAACTTCAGCCTCAGGCTGTGATTTTCGGAGATGCAGGCCCTGATGTTAGATGGGTAGGGAATGAACATGGTTTTGCTTATCCGACTACCTGGTCCAATCTTATGAGAGATTCTATATACGGGGGAATGCCGGAATATTCAAAGAAATATTCCTCCGGTCAGGAAAATGGAACCCATTGGGTGCCAGCAGAAGCGGATGTGTCTATCCGTCCAGGTTGGTATTACCATCCTTATGAGGACCATAAAGTGAAATCACTCCCCGAGTTATTGGATATTTATTACAACAGTATAGGAAGAAACAGCTCTTTATTACTTAATTTTCCTGTAGATAGAAGAGGGCAGATTCATGAAAATGATGTGAAACAGTTGAAGAAGTTGGTAGCCAAGGTGAAGGAGGATTTTAGCCAAAAAATACCGTTAAAAAGCAGTAATCTTTCTGCTTCATCTGAAAATGGTCAATATTCTGTAGAAAATTTATTGAATTCAGAAATGATGACTTTCTGGAGTCCAAAGGCTGGTGAACTGCCGGCTTCTGTTACCATTAACTTTGATGAAGCCCGGACCTTCAATCGGTTTTTGGTTCAGGAAAACATTTCATTGGGACAAAGAGTGAAGTCCTTCGAACTTGAAATCCTAAATGAAAATAAAGAATGGAAAAGTATAGCCAAAGAGACAACCATTGGCTACAAAAGAATCCTCAGACTTCCTGACACAAAGGCAATGGCTGTAAAATTTACCATTCATAATGCCAAAGAGAGTCCCGTAATAAGTCATCTGGCTTTCTTTGATGCACCCAAACTATTATTGCCACCGGAAATTTCCAGAGATAAAAACGGAACGGTAGAATTGAATGTGATAGAAGGGGGACTAGAGGTGTATTATAGCCTTGATGGGCAAGATCCTATAAAGTCAGGTAAGGTTTATAGCGAAGCATTTTCAGTAATGCAACCTACTAAGTTGAAGGCAGTGACCAAAGATCCAATTTCTGGAAAATTCAGTGAAATGATAGAAGTTGATCTCCAATTGGCTAAAAAGAATTGGAAAGTAATAGGTGGAGGAGAGAATGCTGGTAATCTTATAGATGAAGACCCATCTAGCAATTATGTAAGTGATCAAAACCTAGCCACCATAGACCTGGGAGAAAAACAGGAGGTTGCCGGTTTCACCTATTTCCCCATGCAGAATAGATACATGTCGGGCCTGATTAAGACCTATGTGTTTTATACCAGTATGGATGGGAAAAGCTGGCAAAAAGCTGGAGAAGGTGAGTTTGGGAATATAGCCAATAGTCCCATTGAACAAAGAGTGGAATTTGACCCCAAGGAAGCAAGGTTTATCAAGTTGAAAGCAAAAAGCACAACAGATGGTCAACCGGCTAGTTTTGCTGAACTGGGCGTGCTATTAACTCAATAAAACAAAAAAGTAGCGCAATAGAACAAAAGAGGTTAAAGTGATGGTAGATAAGGTAAAAGACAGAATCTTGGATTGGTTTTTGTCTTTTGGTTTGGAAATAAATTTTAACCAAAAACCACTGATACTATGTTAACTTGGGTAATCACATTTCTAGTAGTCGCTTTAATAGCTGCCGTTTTAGGTTTTGGAGGAATTGCCTCCGGATTAGCCTCTATTGCTAAAGTAATATTTTATATATTCATTGTCTTGCTGCTGATAAGTCTTGTAGCTGGAGGAGTAAATGGATTTTAAATAGAAAAACCCATCCGAATTGTATATTCGGGTGGGTTTTTTATTTACTTTTTCTTGCTGAATTTCCAGACAAGAAAATACGAAGCTTAAACACGAAATATGAATTGACATTCTATTACGTGCTGAAATCGCTTTAAAATACCCAATCGTTGCTGTTTTCAATTTCTCCATAGCGGTGCTATGCTAAAATCTCCAAACGACCTGATTGTCTTTCGATTGCAACACTTCCCGTAAACACGGGACAGGCTTCACCCCTGACTATTGTCAGGACGGAGAAATCCTATTACATAATCCGGGTTAAATTATTCTCTACAATACATATTCTTCAAATAGCTCTTGCAAAGTTTTGCTCAGGTCTTTACTCAATCCTGGGTGGGGTCTTGAGGTTTGGATTACAGAACTTCTCACGGCGGTCAGCCACCTGAAGCGTGAAGCCAGGTCCATTGTTGCAACTTGTCCTCCATTAGATTTTCCATCACAAATTTTTTCGAAAGAACTCAAGTTCAATTGGATCATTTCAATGTCAGCATCTGGATCTAATGCCAGGATCTTTTCCCTGGAAAGGTGAATTTTCACCCCTAAAAAGCCACTTTTGTGGTCACACAAAATAACGCCCACATTTATAAACTCTTCGCGTTCCACCCTTGGTACTACGCGCAAGACCGCATATTCATATAATTGATTTTCTTGCATCGTTTGCTTCTTTGGTGAATTGATCCGCATAAGACAATCTTAGCTTTAGAAAATCGGCATAAACCGTTCGTAGTTCCTCAGCATTTTCCCCATCTCTTCCTGCTAATAACCACTCATCAGGTATCAGAGAAACAATGGCGTTAATCTTATCCTCATTTAAAATAGAAGTGAATTCATCATTGACCTCAGCCAATTTTTCAGCTTGCTGGAGTAGCACATGGTTGGTAATAATGGGAAATGACTTGGTCGCATTTTCTTTCCATCTTGTCCAGCCGTGTTGAAACAAAAATGCAGCGCCATGGTCAATGAGCCAAAGCTCTCGGTTCCACATTAGCATATTTGTGTTCCTAAAAGTCCGGTCTACATTTGTGATAAACATGTCTAACCAAACAATTTTTGAAGCCAGTAATGGATCAACCTTTGAAACCAAAGGATCAAAATTGATGGCACCGGATAAGAAATGCAAAGCCAGGTTTAAGCCTTGGCTGCCCTTTAATAAATCCTGTATCTCTTCGTCTCCTTCAGATCTGCCAAATGCAGGATCCAGGTTGGCAAAGACAAGCTCGGGAATTTTAAGCCCTAGCAATCGTGCGATCTCTCCGCCAAGGAGTTCTGCTATCAATGCTTTTTCACGTTGGCCTGCACCTCGGAATTTCAATACGTAATTAAAACCATCGTCAGCAGCTGCAAGGGCTGGAAGTGATCCACCTTCCCTTAATGGCTGCATGTACCTGGTCACATTTACTGTACGCAATTGTGGTAATTGTTCCATAAATCTTTTAAATATGGGTTTGCATGGAAATAGCATAAACCCTTTATACCTGCAATTTGGGGCTAATTAATGAACTAAACCTGAAATAGGGAACAGAATTTTAAATTAGGAGCGAAAATTACTTTTAGCCAACTATTTTTTTCTTGTTTAAGCAAAACAAGATTACACAGGCTCCCTAAAATCAACTTATTTTTTTGTAGCTTCACCTTTGTTAAACCCGAAATATGCAATAGACATTCTATTACGTGCTGAAATCGTTATAAAATCAGCCACTTCGTTGCTGTTTGGAGATTTCACCATAGCGGTGCTATGATAAAATCTCCAAACAGCCTGATTTTCTTGCGATTGCAACACTTCCCGTAAACAAGGGACAGGCTTCACCCCTAACATTGTCAGGGCGGAGAAATTCTATTACATAATCCGGGTTAAATTTCCACTATTAGTTAGGTGGGAAATAGCCTAAGAGCTGTGTATTGCCTGATCAATGAACTGATAACTGTAGAAACTTTGCTAGGGAATTGTGCCTTTGGTACTACCATTTCCCGATACCCATGACATTTATGAACATTTCCGATTTTTTGAAAGCATTGGTACCTTTTACAAATGATGAGCTAGATGACATCCTCAAACATTTTAAAAAAGAGGCTGTCCCAAAGAATCAAATTCTTGTTCGCCAAGGAGAGGTTTCTAAAACCTTGTACTTTATAGAAAGCGGACTGGGTAGAAGTTATTACCTTAATCAGGCGGGTAAGGAAATCACCCTATGGTTTTTCGGTAGTGGTAAGTTTATGGCCAGTGCAGACAGCTTTTTCCAGCAATGTCCCAGTTTGTATTTTATTGAAGTTTTAGAAGATACTGTGATATACAGTATCACAAAAGAAAAGCTGGATGAATTGTTTGACACCTATCCAAAAATGGAAAAGCTTGGAAGGCTGGTCACCACTGAAATGCTTACCAAAGTAGTGAATAAATTAAATGCCATTCAATTTCAAACAGCCAAAGAAAGGTATGAATACATGCTTGCTGAGTTTCCGGACATTGTTTATCAAGTCTCTTTGGGCCATATCGCTTCCTATTTAGGTATGACGCAGGAAACATTAAGCCGCATCAGGAAAAGCAATTCGAGTAAATAATTCATACTTGAAAAGTCTTTATTAATATCGATCACTCATAACAAACAAGATTGTTAGGCTTTTTTCGGCCTTCAAAAGTTATGCTTATTGGAGAAAGTGGATATAGAGATGCTAAGTAAAAATCTCCAAATTTCCTGATATTCTTATGATTGGATTCCTATCTGAGAAAGCCCAGGTATTCCTAATGATAACCCGGATTCAAAAAAAAAAATTCTGGCGATGTTTCATGCTAGCTTTGATCTTTCCGTCAATAGGTAGTGATAAAAGACGCAATTTTAACCTGTTTGCCATTTCCATGTTTCACTTTTTGATATAGGTCAAAAGATAACCGCTGTTTCCTAAGGATCTTTGTATTGTAATTATAAAACGATTTACAATGAAACCATACAAAGGAGCATTTGCGATTCTATTGATTTTTCTTGCAACGGTGATGCCTTCGGTAACAAAGGGGCAGCAACTAGATCCAATATTGAAAGGACTGATCAATAAAGGGCTAAGTAAAAGCCAAACCGTCAATGGTAAATACCTTGATGCAGAACAGGCTGGAATTGACCAAAAATTGGCAAAATCGGTATTCTTGCCCAAAATTACTTTAAACGGTAGTTATACCCATTTGAATGATGACATTACTTTTGATGAAAATACAAAAAACCTGTTAACGGAGACCCAAAAGCTTGTTATCAAAGACGCTGTCGGATTACCTTTTAACTCAACTTTTCCAAATACCCTTCCACTTCAGGAGGTGCCGGTTTTACAAAACCAAAATATTCTGAGGTCATCGGTAGATGTAGATTGGGTATTGTTTAGCGGGCTGGAAGCAAGCAATGCACTCCAAGCGAGCAAACACAAGGAAGCCTCTCTGAATTACTTAGGGATGGCGGAGGAAGATAAAATCGCCTTACAAATCATAGAAGCCTATGATAAACTTGCTTTGGTAAGAGCATCAAAAAAAGTGCTCACTACTTCAGAAGACTATTTGAATGAACAGGCAATCTATGTCAGTAAGGCCATCGAAAATGGTCTGGCAACACCCATCAGTCGAAATAAAATTGAACTGGCGAAGCAACAATTGGAAGCCAAAAAGCTTGAATTTGAACACAATAATACCCTGTTGATAGAAGTGCTTCACCAGCTTACCGGTGAGAGTAGAGCAGATTTAAAAATGCTCCAACCGCAATTGCATTCTTTTTCCGTGGATGCAGATTCCAATTGGGAGAAACGCAATGAAATCAAAGCCTTAGAAGAGGCCGAACAGGCGACTCAATACCAGGCCAAAATGATAAAGAGCAATTTCATTCCTAAAGTAGCCATGAAAGGTCACTATGAATTTATTGAAGAGAATTTATCACTACTAGATCCAAAATGGTATGTAGGGGTAGGGCTAAAATGGAATGTCTTTGATGGCAACCAATCACGATTAAAAAGAAGAAAAGTTCAACTAGAGACTGCCAAGTATAGAGAACAGATTGAAGAGGCCAATGAAATGATTGAGTTAGCAATATCCAAAGCTGAAATAAGCTATGAATCGGCCTTATTGAATACTAAAATAGTTAAAAAGGAAATTGAATTGGCCAATGAAAACTATGAGATGGTGAATACTCAATACAAAAACAACCTGGCCTCGATCAATGATGTGTTGGATGCTTTAAATGATGTTGAGAAAGCCAATTTCAAATTGCAGGAATCTTATTTTAAAGAACGCCGCGCTGTGGCAGACCTGCTTCATGCCAAAGGAATACTTAATTACTAACCCATCAAAAATAAAAAAATGAATACCTATAAAAATATATTACTAGGCGGTTTCGCACTACTTGCTTTGAGTTCATGCCAGCCAGAACAGATCACCCCCAATAGAGGTAAAGTGAAATTTGAAACCATTTCAGTGAGTAGCAAACTTGCGGGAAGAGTGGATAAAATATTCGTAGAAGAGGGACAAAAAGTAAAGAAAGGGGATACCTTAGCCACAATTAATATTCCAGAAGTACAAGCTAAAATGCTTCAGGCAGAAGGGGCCATAATGGCTGCCCAAGGTCAGTTAAATATGGCCTTTAATGGGGCTACGGTAGAGCAACTCAATCAGATTGATGGCCAATTGAATGCTGGCAAAGCGCAATTGAATTTTGCTCAGGAATCTTTTAACCGTCTTGAAGCCATGTACACGGATTCATTGATAAGCCAACAGCAATTTGATGAGGTAAAGATGAAGTTGGACATGGCGAAAGCTCAGGTAGCTGCTTTAGCGGCCAAGCGAGATGAAGTGAAAAAAGGAGCGAGGGAAGAGCAAATTGAGCAAGCCAAAGGGCAGTTGGATAGAGCAAAGGGAGCCAGGGAAGAAGTTGCCACCGCTTCTTTAGAGCAGTTTGTTATTGCACCAGCAGATATGTCGGTAGAAACCATTAGTTTGGATGAAGGAGAGTTACTTACCCCCGGTTTTACCTTGTTTAATGGCTACAAAACCAACAGCATCTATTTCAGGTTTACAATTCCAGAATCAAGGATTTATGATTTTGAAGTAGGTCAGGAGTTAAGCTTAGTCAATCCTTATACCGAAGAAGAAGTAGGAGGTAGGATTGCAGCCATCAAGCAACTAGCCAAGTATGCAGACATTACAAGCACAGCACCTTTGTACGGGTTGTCCGAATCAATTTATGAATTAAAAGTAGTACCTACTTCAAATGTTCAGGGGCAAAAGTTTTATATCAATGCTACTTTCCTGATTAAATAAAAAAATGATGAAAAAATTCATAGGCTTATTAAAACTGGAATTCAGGCGTATTTTTTCCAATAGTGTGCTAATGGCCATCTTCTTTGGGGCGCCCATAGGCTACGGTATTTTATTTGGCTATGTGTACCAACAAGCCAAAGTCAAGGATTTACCCATAGTCATTGTGGACCAAGACCAAAGTCCTGCATCGGATAAAATAATTGATGCTTTTGAAGACAATGAGGGCTTACATGTTTCTGATGTAAGGTCAATCCCTGGGGATATCAAAAATGAAATGCCTGTCAAACAATACGTAGCGGTAATTACCCTGCCTACTGATTTTGAAAAGGATCTTTTGCAAAAAAAACATCCAGAGGTACGTGTAGATTTGAACATGGCAAATATTTTAAATGCCAACACAGCGAGCAATCATATCAATACTGTGTTGATGACCATAAATGCTGGAATTGAAATAGAGGGGCTTAAAAAACAAGGACTTCATCCGGAACAGGCAAAAGCAGCTTATGAAAGTTTTAAAATTAACTTCAATAAACTTTATAATTCTACCGGGAATTATGTAACCTTTATGCTACCTGGGTTGCTTGCTGCCATTATGCAACAAATTATCTTTTTAGCAATGGCCTTGGCTTTCTCCCGAGATTTTGAGGATGGCTATTTTGGTAAGCTTGTAATTGAAAGCAAGTCTTCGATTTATCACATAGGCTTAAAGGCAACGCCCTTTTTGATTATGCTTCCCTTTATGTGGTTAATCATAAGTTTGATTCTTTCTTTCTTTAATGTTGGGGTAGAAGTAATTAATTTTCAAATGTTGATTTTGACAACATTATTAACCTTCGCGTCTATGTTTATAGGGATGTTGTTTTCGATTGCCATACCCAGCCAACTGAAAGCGACGGAGTTATTGATGGTAATCTCTACCCCCGCATTTATTTTAAGTGGTTTTACTTGGCCTACTTCGGCAATCCCTGAGGTGATTACAAATGTGGCTCGGTTTATTCCCGTAACTCAATACTTGAGTGGCTTTAGGAAAATAGCATTTTATGGAGGGGATTTTGCTTCAATTATGCCTGAAATAAAGTTCCTGACAGGTATAATTTTAGTGGCAGTTATCACGATGATTTTGTTACTTCAGTTTAAAATTAACCGAATGGCAAAGAAGCAAAATTAATTTGAATCTAAAGCAGTAGATATGGCGGCATGAGGTCAATGACAGCAATGTCGCCATATTTACCTTATCGGATATCGCTTAATTGCTCTCTTTTTTCTAGGTTTTGTAATTGATCTTCTCTTTGAAGCAATACTTTCCTCAGTTGCTTTTTGGAAAACAGTTCCAATTGATCTCCTACATGGGGACTATGGGCTTGGGTGGCATTTCCATACGACATCAGGGCTTTGGCAGTAACCTCCTTTCCAAACTCAGTGGCACAAACGTAGGTCTCACCGTGCGAGGCAAAGAATTGTCCATTTCCCTTTGGTGAATAATTCATGGTTCTAAATATCCCTAAACTTCCTGCACCACCATTTGCAGCATAGCTATGATTCCCAACCTCTAGACGGTAAACATCTCCATAGTTAACAGCTAGGGATCCGTAAATTTGTTGGTGCTTTACGGCCGCTATTTGAAGTGAGGAAGTAACATGAGTTAGGTCTTTTAACTTCCTGGGAGTGTTTAAAGGATCATTAAAATCCCATTCTTCAGCGAAAACGCCTTTGCTTCCAAGTTCTTTTGCGAACATGCTAAATAATACCGGCCCCGTACTATTTGCCTCGAAAGCACCATCCCAACTGAGCAATGTCGCTAACGCTTCCTTCGTCAAGCTATCCAATGCATCGGAATCGATTTTGCTTAAATCTTCTTTTATTCTTAAAAAATATTCCGATTTTGTATCATGCTTCAAAGCGATTAGTTGATCCAAGTTGAGGTTCATTGCATCTTTAATCAATAAAGCTGAGCGTTGGGGTCTAAATCCCATTGCATTTGGAGCCATATGAGAAGGGTAATCATCAGGCCTAATTGCTGCAGGAAAGGTACTGGTATAGGGTGGGTCATTGGCATTTTGGATCCAGCCACTTTCGGGGTTTAGGTAGATGGGAACCTCCTCTGAGGAATAGTAGCCTTGCCACAAATCTTTACTTGAAGTTCCGGAAACTACCTTCTGCCACTTATCCCAGCCTCCATTTTTCTTAGGAGCATTTCCTCCAAAATGATACAGAATATTGTTTTCTTTGTCGCTGTAAATCACATTGAATAGGGGCAGGCCATTCATTGCCAAGGCCCCCTGAAATTCTTCAAGGCTTTGGGATTCTCCCATGGCCAACCATTGACCAATTATATTGAGCTTACCGTCAGTATTGGGCCATTTTATGGCAATGGCTTTATTGCCTTCTTCTTTATATACCATTCCAAAAGCGGACTGTTTTCTCAGCACTGTTGTTGCTTTTTTTCCACTTCCTGTTTTTTCAATAATTTGGACAGTGTCAATAGTGAAATCGTGAAATTCATTATCGAGTTGATACTGCCCATTTTGAAGGGTAAGTTCGTATAGATCCACATTGTCCAAGGTATTGACAGTGTGGGTCCAGCCTAGGTTTTTATTGAAGCCTATACCGATGGTAGGAAGGCCTACCAAGGTGGTTCCGTACAAATCGTTGGTTTCTGTAATTAAATGCGCTTCAAAAAACAACCAGAAATCATCCCAATTTAGATGTGGGTTGGCCATTAGCATGCTATTTCCGGAGGTAGTTTTACTTCCGCTGATAGCCCATCCATTTGATCCGGCTGTCCATTTATTCGCTTTGCTAATATTTCGGTTAATCAGAAATTCTAAGTAAAAAACCCTAAATGTATGTTGAAGAATATCTTCGGGTTTTACCGGTAATACCACTTTATATTTTTCTTCGAGTTCATTGGGGTTTTGGTCAGCATAGGTATTGATCCCTTTGGCAAAAGAGATCAGGACTTGCTTTTCCTTTTGGGGAAGTAGTGCATAAGCCTTCTGAGATGCATTGAGTACACCTAGCTGATGCAACAATTTATCTCTACCAATATCTTCGCTCCAATATTCACTCGATTTTGCCCTTCCTTCACCATATAGTTTTAAGATCAGGTTGCCATGGTTATGCATTTGTGCCCAACCCATCATATAATAAAGGTTGTCATCAGTGCTGGCATAAATGTGAGGAATACCCCATTTGTCCCAAAGAATTTCGTCATTAGGCTGATTGAAATTCTGGAAGTCTAATCCTAATAAAAATGGAACTATAAAAAGAAGCAGCTGTTTGTACACGGGATTAAATATTTTAATGAATTATCAGATGAGTTATATTCAATAACCGATCGGTTAATAAGTCTAGCATTAAGAATGGCTTAGTCAAATTTTACCGAAGTCATAGAAAGGGAACCTCCCAAAGGTTGATCGTTAAATAAGCTTGTTTCATCCTTACTGTCTTTCAGTGCCAATGTGTAGAGCAAGGGCAAATAGTGTTCCGGAGTTGGTATGGCCAGGTCAAAGGCTTTTCCTTGTTTTCTATAATTGATTAAACTTTGAAAATTTCCGTCTACAATCCAGGTCTTCATTTTCTCATTGGCTTCTATGGCCCAGTCAAATGCAAACGGTTCTCCCTGAAGTTTGTCCCAAGCGACTTTTCCCAGGTTGTGCACCATATTACCACTACCAATGATTAAAATCCCCTTTTGACGTAATTGGGACAATTCTTGCGCCAATTCAAAGTGGTATTTTGCAGGCTTGGTATAATCCAAACTCATTTGAATGATGGGGACATCTGCATTGGGGTAAAGGTGTTTGACTACACTCCAAGCACCATGATCCAAGCCCCAGCTTTCATCAAGCCCTATACTTGTGTTGGTGATTAAATCCTTTGTTTCCTGGGCCAGAGAAGGACTTCCTGGTGCCGGGTATTGCACATCAAAAAGGGCCTGCGGGAAACCGGAAAAATCATGAATGGTTCTTGGGTTTTCCATAGCGGTAACATAGGTCCCCTTGGTTTCCCAATGGGCAGAAATACATAGAATAGCCCTTGGTTTTTTAATTTCTTCTCCTACTTTTTTAAAACCCTTTACAAATTCATTCTCTTCAATTCCATTCATGGGGCTACCATGTCCAAGAAATAAAACAGGCATTTTTTGGGTATTAGAAAAGGATCCGGAGAGTTTGTTTAAAGCTTTAAAGTACATTGATTAATTGATTTTTGGGTGGCATTTAAGTATTCATTGGGGTAAGGTTTGCTTTGAAAAAGAGTTCCCCTATAAATATACTCCGCGTTCCCAATAATGGGTTACTTGGGTTTTGGAATATATAGAAATTAATGTTAAATGAAGAGCTTGTTTTTTCTTAAGGTAGGCTTAAGATTTTGTCAGTATTATTGCAAAAAAAAGCAACAATACCGCCAAAATCAGTTGGCGTACAGACCATACTGCATGGGCTATTGCCCCTGTCTACAAAAATGTCACCCCTGAGCGGGGTTTTATGTTTATTCGAAATTTTAGTCTATCAATAGGTAAATTGGCTGAGTTATAAAAAAGAAAACCAAGTCCCTTGACAATATTCAAGGGACTTGGTTTGTTGATTTATTTTTTATCGAGATAGCTTTACTCTTTATTAGTAAAATAATTTTAGATAACCTCAGGGATGATATTCCTGTCTTTTATGTCCATATAAAATTTAGCCAGAGTCACATTGGCAAAGGGGATAAACCACAAAAAACCAATTCCCAAGGTAAGTATACAAAGCAAAGCCATACCAAGAAACATCAAGAACATAAGGAAAAGCTTCATTTTGTAACCATTCATCATTTGCTTGCTTTTGTCAATGGCATCCAGTGGGCCGATGTTTGGGTCATCAGCGATAATATAGAAAGTCATGGCATAGGAAAGGGCTGCAATGATTCCGGGTATTATCAGCAAAAGCATCCATAGAAGTATAAAAATGAACATCAATAAATAGGCCCCTAAAGCTGTACCAAAGTTATTGAAGCCATCAAATATTTGTTGCAATTGGGCATTTTGGTCTCGGGCAATACTCAGAGAGAAATAGGCCAAACCTAGTGTCATAGGTCCGGTAATTAATAAGGTTCCCAAGGCTATCATCGGATAGTAATCTGCCATTCCTTGTAAAAAGCCCATGATAAACATATATAAAAGAAATGTACCTATGGCCAGCCCCCAATTTCCTTTTAAAGAGGCTTTTGCCATTTTCATTAATTCTACATTCTCAGTTCCCATATTTTATTTTGTTCAGGTTTTAAGTGGTTAGGTAGCATTTGTTCTTTTATAATAGTAGGTGAAATCCTATCACAGGGCTAAGCCCTTAGGATTGAATATAGTTTAAATTTTAGACGAGACCAATAGTTTGAAATATTATTTTCGATTTTGGTGCGTTTTGATTTATACCGGATCCTGAGCGAATCCGAAAGAGAAGGTAATAAGGATGCATCACCCTCGGGTTTCGACCCCGCTCAGCCGCCGGGTTTGAAGTGGAGCAACTTGATTTAAATAGGTGCTTAGAGGTGTTTGATTAAGTACCGCGTAAGTTAGACAGTTACGTAATAAATCCCCCTTGCCCCCTTTTGAAGGGGGACTTTTTTACGTTAGGATTTAACATATGCGGTTTACCGTCAAGCTTTATCAGCACAATTAATTTCAGAAAATCAGCCTCAAATGTCTTTTGCTGCATCCCAAAGTTTAGAATGAGGTTTTAGGAATATCATTCTTAAATTCCCAATCATCAATGTAATTTTCTATCTCCATTAAAACATAGGGCATAGATTTCTTGACATCTCGATCTAAAAACCTTAGAAAAAAGAGGTCCATTTTCTCCAAAATCAATTGCCGTTTTTGGTCTTGAACCACCGATTCAGGATATAAATGGCTATCTCCATCAATTTCGATTACCAATTGTAATTTCTTAGAGTAAAAATCAACAATAAAATGCCCTAATGGTTTTTGCCTATTGAAAGAATAGCCTCGAAATTGTCTACCTTTTAACTTTTGCCATAATAAAACTTCGGATAGGGTTGAATGAGTTCTTAACTCTCTTGAAAAATCTTTTAAATTTTTATCATAAGGAAGAAAATGCATGGTAAAATTTAAAAAATTATATGTTTATTTTCTAGATTTCCTCTTTTAAAACAGGGTTTAGCTTTTAAATTTTATTTTTATTATTTAAAAATTTACGTAAAAAATCCCCCTTACCCCCTTTTAAAGGGGGATTTTGATGCGTTTAGGATTAACGAATACGATCTACCTGCTAGCTTTATCAGCCCGCTGAATTTCATAAAATCAGTCTTAACATACCAATCTTTGCAACTCCTCCTTCAAGGGGGCAGTGCTTGTCCTGACGATCCGGGAGGGGTTTTAACAGTAATGTTGTTGAATATCAGGAGGGGTTTTATTCAAAAGTCAATCCCCGTTACCGGATCCGAAGGAGTAGGTAATACGGATACATCACCCTTTGGCTTCGGCTCCGCTCAGCCGCTGGGTTTTCTCCCTGCCTAAATGGTCTTTAAATAAACAATAACAATTAAATAACTTTCTTTTTAGTTTTATTATTAGTATGTTTAAATATATACTTTAAATAAATAATGTGAAAAGAATAGTATTCATACTGACAATGATTGTTTGCTCCTGCTCAGAAAAAGTTGCCTCAGACCAAGAGCTTGTAACGATAGAGATAGATCTGGATCAATCGATTCAAGGAAAATTATCTGAACAATTTGAAAATCCCGAATATATTATATTAGATTACCCGGACAGCAACCCTGTAATTAACCTTTATAATGTAGTTTTTAGAGATGGATTGATTTTTATTAGAGACAATAGATCTCATAATTTATTTGTCTTTGATGAAGAAGGCCATGTTGTCAATACAATTAATGCCAATGGTATGGGGCCGGGAGAATATATACAAATGGATGACTTTCATGTTACTGAGGATCGAATTTATATTCAAGACACTCATTTACAAAAACAACTTGAATTTGATAGCAATGGGGAATTTATTAAAGAAATAAAAAACAGCTACCAAAATACCAACTTTTATGTAGCAGATACTTATTCCATTTACTTTATGTCCTATAAAACTGATTTTAAAGGATATAATTTTGTTAGAAGGGATAACTCAACAGGTAAAGAAGAGTTTTTTTATAAGATAGACAAACCATTAGAGAATATTGTAAGGGTCGATAACTTAAATGGACTTAAAGAAATAGAATCAAAAGATCTTCTATATTTTTCAATGCCACATGCTACAAAAGTCGTTTTTATAGATAAATTTTCAGGATTTTTGAAGGATACTTATTTTTTTGATTTTGGAAAACACAATGTAGCTGATGAATAAAGAGGATTTGAAAAAAGAGAAGAATTAAAAGTTTTAGTCAGAGATCGAAAATTGGTTAGTGGGATTGATTTAATTCATTCGTATTTAGATAAATATGTATTGTTTGTTAGGCAAGGTCTTGATCAAAGACATTATATTTTCATGGACCATGAATTTAATATTCTTAATCAATGGAAAAACCTTGAAAATGATATTGATGGAATGCCATATGTTTTCCCTTGGACAGGAACAGATGATCATTTAGTTTTTAGGTTTCATTCATCTAACTTCTTTAATAAATATGTGGAGTTGTATGGAAATAAAAAAGTTAAAATAATGGAAGGTAATATTCATTCCTTTTTTCAAACGAATAAAAAAAGGTTAAAAGAGGATACATGGGTTTTGGTGAAATTAAAAATTAAATGACCGTTTTAAAATTTTGTAGGTTATTAAGTACCATTAATTGCTTGTGAGAATGAGAATATTTTTTCTGTTGTTGATATTGATAGCTACCGGATGTAAAGATTCAGTAAAAGAAAAGAAAATTGATTTTAAGACCAATTTTCTTGAAATTAAGCTTTTAGAAACTACTCCGGTTAATCCTCGATATACCCAGTTGATTGCCTCTGACTCGGGTGAATACCTTTTACTTTTAAACGACTTTAAGGATAAATTCCAATTTCTTGAACTTCCCTCAGGAGGGATCGCTCATGAAATAGCTATTCAGAGGGAGGGTGAACATGGGGTGTCAGGATTTAATGCCGGAACCGTCACTAGTTGGGATTCTCTTTGGGTAACTAATAGGCCTCCAAATCTAGTATTAACAAACTTTAATGGAGAGGTGTCTAAAAGAATACCTATTATTGATGATCAAATACCACTTACCACAATAAAATCAAATTTTGATCGGCGAATACATCAATATGGAAACAAAATTTTCGGTTCACAACCACTTTTCATGGACCATCATGGGATGAATAAAGATGCCATTCAAAAGCAAAGATTGGTCTTTAGTTTAGATATTAATACAGGAGATGTGGAGTGGTACGATGTGTTTTACAGAGAAGAATATTGGGATAAGGGCAAGAAGCCTTCCGGTTACTCATGGACAGAAAAGGATGGAAAGCTATACATTGCACCTTGGCATGACCATGAGATTCAGGTTTTTGATATGGATTCAGGTACAGTTACATATCGAAAAGAGGTTAAATCATTCCATGTCAACAAACCTGATTACGTCAATGAAATCTTACCAATGGAAAAAGCGTTAGCAAATTCTTTTTCTTCAGACCGTTATAAAAGCCTTCTTTATGATAAGTACAGGAATGTATTTTACAGGTTTTTCTTACCTTCCTTTGATCCCGAAAACTTGGAGGAAGAATACAATCATTTAGACCTCGAATTCTCAAGACCCTATTCGGGTGTGATGGTTTTGGATAGCGAACTGAATATTATCGGAGAACATATTTTTGATAAATTTCAGGTTTATACCACAAACAACCATTTTGTGGGTGAGAAAGGTTTGTACATTTCTGCAAACAATCCCTTTAACCCTGAATATAATGATGATATGTTAAGGTACTTAATATTTACGCCGGAGTTGAGAGAGGAATAAGCTTATCAGGATTAACGGAAATAAAATTGCAAAGCCGCTAAATAGTGCCACCTTGATAATTTAAATAATGTAATAGGTTTACAGTTTATGAAAAAAATTTCAATTTGAATTTCCAATTGTATCAACCTTATATTTTAGAATGTTTACGTTAGAAATCCCCCTTAGTCCCCCTTTGGAAAAAAGGGGGATTTTGATATTTCTTCAATTGACGATTGCGTTACTGACTTTAACCCGAAATATGCAATATAGGTTCTATTATGTGCTGAAATCGCTTTAAAATCAGCCACTTCGTTGCTGTTTGGAGATTTCACCATAGCGGTGCTATGCTAAAATCTCCAAACAGTCTGATTTTCTTGCGATTGCAACACTTCCCGTAAACACGGGACAGGCATCACCCCTGACCTTGTCAGGGCGGAGAAATCCTATTACTTAATCCGGGTTTAAATTTATTTCTCCATTACATTCACACTATCCGCTGGGCTTAGCTGAACTACTTCTTCCAGAAACTTTATGCTTTCCTCTAGCACCTTGTCCCAACTTTCCGTTTTCAAACTGGAAGCGATCACATGGTCACCGGCCTCAGGGAAAGCTACTTTCCGCTTTTTGTCTTCAGGAGTACTTACACTGGCATACATGTCCAGCATGGCTGGAACGGAAACTACCTTGTCCTGCTCTTCCTCATTTTTGTAATAATAGGCCAGAAAAAGTGGTTGTTTTACTTTTTCAAAGGTTTCCTTGTTCATTTTACTTTTTAGCAGAACAGCCAGACTTGTATAAGCATTGATATGATAATTTGTTGCCCAATATTTTCCTTCTTCGGGTTCTCTTTCTATCACCTGCACCCCATTTTCATTGGTCATTGTCATTTCCATTAGTTGTTTCATCCAAGGCTGAAACAAGGGATCGAGTCGATCACCATAGATGCCGATACATGGGGAGTACAATACCAAGGAATGAATTTCCGGTCTTTCCTCTGCCAGGATCAATGACAAGGCACCACCCATAGAGGTCCCTACTACGATTACACTATCCCCCAATTGTCTGCTGATCATATAGGCCCTTCTTGCCCCATCCACCAGGCTTTTGGCATTTAGGTGTTCAAACGCATTTGCACGCTCTATGCCATGTTCCGGTAGCCTGGCCAAGTAGAGGTTGGCACCAAAATGTTTGGCCAATTGCTGATGCACAGGGTCGCCCTCCATCTGACTGGCACCAAAACCGTGTACATAGAGAATACTGAAAGCGGTTTTTTCCTTTCTCTCAGGGTCAGCCCAGACTATCCTGGCTTCATTATTAGGTTTAAGGCCTTGCACAGTGTCTTCACCCTGCTGTATATAGGCTTCCAGGTTATTGAGATTTGATGGCACTTCAGGATAGGTACCGGATAAGTCCTGAATGCTTTCTTTTGGTCCGAGCATATAAAAGATGACAATAAAAATGGCTGAACCCATCAGCCAGGGAAGGACTCTTTTCATGATTTTATTTTTTGATGTCTTCGTAAGAGGCAACTACCCCTCTTACCATGGCAGAACTGAAGCCATGGTGCTCCATTTCATTTAAGCCCTTGATGGTAGAGCCTTTTGGCGTCGTCACCTTATCTATGGCTGCTTCAGGGTGAATCCCTTTCTGAATAATCAATTCGGCAGCACCTTTGACCGTCTGCGTCACAATTTTATTGGCTGTTTTGGCATCAAATCCTATTTGGATTCCTCCTTGTGTCATGGCGCGCATAAAGCGCAGAACAAATGCAGTGCCGCAAGCCCCCAAAACAGTGGCCGCTTCCATCAGGTGTTCTTCTATGGTGATGCTAATGCCTACACTATTGAAAATGGCTTTGATGGCCTCTTCTGTTTTTTGGTCAAAACCTTCCCCACAAATGCAGGTAATGGATTCTTTAATATCTGCTGCTATATTGGGCATAACCCTGAAAACAGTAGTACCGGGTTCTAGTTCAGCCTTTATGGCATGCAAGGTAATACCAGCAGCCAAAGAGGCGATTACTTGCTTGTCTTTCTTTAAAAATGGCTTAATCTCCTGTAGAATAGGCTGAATATTGTAAGGTTTAACACCTAAAATTACAAAGTCGGCATCCTTAACGGCTTCTTTATTATCAGCTAGTACTGTGACTCCTTGGGATTCCAGGTAAAACAAACTTTCCGGATGTCTTTTGGTAACGATTAGCCTTTTTCCGTCAAATCCTTCTGTACTCAATAAGCCATTGGCTATAGAAAGCCCCAGGTTTCCGCAACCTATGATGGCTATTTTAGTATTGTTGTCCATTTATTTTAGTCCTTATTTAAAATCAAGCAATAAATTTACTCATAATTTATGAGATTTCGGGGATGACCATTTATTTGATGGCTTGAATTTGTTGTGTGTAAATGTAAAAGTTTGGATCTACTTCAATGGCTACGTTTGCTTCTAACTTTCCAGAACTTTTCCAGCCTTTTTCCGGGTCAATCCAATGCGTCTCTTCCTTTTGATTAATTTTAACCGGCATGGCAAAATCTGCAACGCTGTTTTCCCACCGGTAATACAATTTGTTATCTTTCCAGTAATATTGAAAAATCGGTACCTTTTCCGTACGAAGGTATTGGTCAAAGAAAGCCTGAAGGTTCAAACCACTTTCCTCAGCCAAAAAGGTCTCTATTTCAACGGTAGTTACCGTCTGATGGTAAAAAACCTTGTTCATTTTCCTTAAAATGCCTCTCCATTTTTCATCATTGTCAATCCATTGCCGTAGCGTATGTAGGATATTGGCTCCCTTAAAATACATGTCTCCGGAACCTCGTTGATTTACACCATAATCCCCGATTATAGGCCCATCGTTTCTGATAATTCTCCTTGCCCCTTGAAGATATTGATTCCCCGCAAGGACTCCATAGTGATAGTCCAAGAAAAGACTTTCAGAATAAGTGGTGAAACTTTCGTGAATCCACATGTCGGCAATGTCTTTATAGGTGATGTTATTGGCAAACCACTCGTGTCCTGCTTCGTGAATGATGATATAATCAAAGGTAAGTCCCCAACCTGTTTCACTAAAATCTTTGCCCTTGTAGCCATTGGAATAGCCATTGCCATAGGTGACAGCCGACTGGTGTTCCATGCCAAGATAAGGCACCTCGATCAGCTTAAAACCATCCTCATAAAAAGGGTAGGGGCCAAACCAGTGCTCGAAGGCCCGCATCAGTCTGGGTGCATCCCTAAATTGCACCTTGGCTTTTTCTAGGTTTTCCTTGAGTACATAATAATCCAGGCTTAATGGCCCTTTTTCGCCCTGATACATTTCTGAAAAATGCGCATAATCTGCTATGCTTAGGTTTACGCCGTAGTTAGCAATTGGATTACTTACAAACCAGTGGTAAGTACTTTTACCGTCATTGTGTTTTTCAATTTCACGGAGTCTGCCATTGGATATGTTCATAAGCGGATCAGGTACTTTTACACTGATCAACATGCTGTCAGGTTCATCGTACATATGGTCTTTACATGGCCACCAGAGGCTTGCTCCATCCCCTTGGTTGGAATTGGCGATAAAAGGTTTTCCTTTTTTGTCTTCTTCCCAAGTTAAGCCTCCTGTCCAGGGAGGGTTAGGGCTTATCCTTGGCGTACCGCTGTAGCTTACCTCAAGAAAGTGTAAATCTCCTTCCTTTTGATGCTCTACAAGGGTGACAAAATAGGCGTTCCCTTCTTTTATGAAATCCAGCTCTTTGCCATTTTGGAAAAACCCCTGAATTTTCATAGGCTGTTGCAAGTCAATTTGCATGACCTTCCCAGGCTTCACTACTTTATAGTAAATGGTATTGCTTCCTTCAATGGACTTTTGCTTGGGCTTGACCTCGATGTCGAGGTGATAATAAACCAGGTCCCACCATTCCCTTTCCGGAGTAATACTTCCACGCAAACTATCCTGCCTGCTATAAGTTCGGTCCGTGTTTTGGGCCATTCCGGAGGGAATGATTAGCAAGACCAACAAAAGAAAGGAAATGCTAAAGGTTATTTTTTGTACTGTTACTATCATTAACAATTTAAGGGTTTATTCGTAGCGGTCATTGATATCCATTTCGGTCAATTCAATCATCAATTCAGCAATTTTTTTACTGGCATCTTTTAAGAAACGCTCACCTTTTTCTGCCGACGAGGCTTTAGGGTTGCCTATTCCTGTATCTTCGGAGACCATGGACCATTTCCTCTCTGCCCATGCCCAACCTTCACGAATGGCTTTCACTTTTGATTTCTTTTCTTTTCCGTCACCGGCTTCTTCCAGCGGGAGCACCAAATGGCCGTGGAGATGCATGATCAGGCTGGTTTCCATTTCGTCTGCATGGTCTCCCATATGTTCAAAATACTTGGGTTTGTCCATGGCCTGAAACCAGTTGCAGGTACTAAAGAACATGTCTGGAAATAGCAGACCAATTTCTCTTAGTATGGTTTTAAAGTCATTGCCTCCGTGGCTGTTTAGGATAAGCAATTTAGGTATCCCTTGTCGGTGAAGTACAGCAACGAGGTCTTTCAAAATCGCTAGTTGGGTGCTAGGATTTAGGTTCATATCCAAATAGATATCGGCCTGTCCGGTATTAACCCCAAAAGGAATGGTAGGCAATATCATCACTTTAGCACCGGCCTCCCAGGCAATTTTACCTGCAGCAGCTCCGATGGCATCTGCTTCGTAGACATCTGTTCCATAGGGAAGGTGGTAATTATGGGCTTCTGTAGCTCCCCAAGGCAATACCGCCAATTCAATTTTTTCTTCTTTAAGTGCTTTCCAGTTCGTCTCTGCGAGGATATAAGGTCTCATTGATAGTCTATTTTTTATTACTTATTTTCTCTTATAATGTAAATAAACCATAAATTTTTAGAATTCCCATCCATAAAATTCCTTACTTCCCTTTATATTGCAAGAATAAAAAGTGTCTCAGACAATTAACAATAGAATAGAATAAACCATTTTATCATGTCACAATCGAAAAAAAATAGAAGAGACTTTGTTAAAAAAAGTATCTTTGGAGCTGTAGGAGGAGTAGTTTTAGCTGGGTCAAACCTTAAAGCAGAAACCCTTCCTTTTGCCAAACCAGCTGATCTTAAACTTGCATTTGCGGGCTATACATTTGTTCATTTCAAGTTGAAAGAAGCCATAGAGATGATTCAAAAAGTAGATGTAAATTACCTTTGTATCAAGGATTTTCATTTACCAATGGACAGTACTGATGCTGAAATTGCCGCTTTTCACAAGCGTTTGGCTGATGCAAACATAAAAGGTTATGCAGTAGGACCAATTTATTCTAAAACTCAGGAGGCTATAGACAAGGCTTTTGATTATGCCAAAAGGGTTGGTGTGGATATGATTGTTGGTATTCCAAGAATAGAAGATTTATCTTACCTGGATAGTAAAGTAAAAGAATACAATATTAGGTTTGCCATACACAATCATGGTCCGGAAGATAAATTGTATCCAAATGCTACAGTTATCATGAGTCATATAAAAGATTTGGACGACCGAATCGGGATGTGTTTTGATATAGGGCACAATATGCGTGATGGACATGATCCTGTAGCGGACATTAAGAAATACAAAAACCGTATTTTTGATCTTCACTTAAAAAATGTTTCAGCAGCCAAAGCGGAAGGCAAAACAATTGAACTGGGAAGAGGAGTAATCGATATTCCTGCAGTTGTTAAAATGCTTGCAAAAACCAATTATACTGGACACTTGGCCATGGAATATGAAAAAGACATGAAAGACCCGATGGCTGGTATTGCTGAATCAGTAGGTTATTACCGTGGAGTGGTTGACGCTCTAGGTTGATATTGAATCATTTTATAAGCACAAATGGCCCATTGATCTTGGCTATTTGTGTTTATTTGCTATTTGACTAAGTTTTTCCTTGATCATTTTTTTATCAATCCACTGCCCCCTGGCCATCACTCCCAATGGGTTTTTCATGTGATTTAAATCCTCCAAAGGGTTTTCCCTAAGCAGTATTAAATCTGCTTCCATTCCCACTTCTATATCACCGAAGTTACCATCAAAATATAGGGCAGGATTAAGGGTGCCTGTTTGTAATATTTCCAAAGGCCTCAAGCCTGCAGTCAGCATGCCTTGCATTTCATGGTGGATTGAAAATCCGGGTACATTGAATACTTGAGGTGCATCAGAGCCCATAAGTAAGCCTTGTCCATCTTCATGTAATGCCTTGATCAATTGATACCTGATTTGATTGAACTGCTTCCATTTTGCTTCATCGAAGTTGTCCGCTTTGGTCAGATTGTTTTTGCTGTTCACCCAATTTTCTCTGGTTTGTGGGCTCATGTATTGCATTTCTTTCTGAGCAACCAATTCTTCAGCTGGAATAGGGGAAAACCAGCGCTCAAAAAGAGACTGAGTAGGAACCACCCACACCTTGTTTTCTTTGCTTAGGGCTACCAATTCAGAGATTGTATTTGGATCAGCCAAATCGGTGAAATTATAGCCAAAGAAACCATTCTCCGTAGGATTAATACCAGCTGATTCAGGAACCAATCCTTCAATATAACCATCGGCATGGTCTATAGTTTGGTAGCCATTGGTCAAAGCATGTCTGATTCTGACCAAATTGGATACATGGCCCGCGAAAGGGATTCCATATTCACTTGATGCCGCTACTATGGTATCAAAGACATGTTTTCTGATACCAGGATGAAGCTTTAGAAAGTCATAACCTGCTTCTGCATATTTTTTGACCTTCTCACGTGCTTCCTCGGGAGTAGGGACGGTGTTTCCGTTTAAAGATGGACTGGAGGTGTAGATTCTTGGAGATAGAATTTCTTGGTTTGCTGCTTTTTCTCTCAAAGGCAGGTGCAATTCGTTTCCCAACATTCCCCGGATGGTGGTGATCCCATTGGACAGGTACAAGAATAAGGTTTCTTGAACTAAAGGATCATCCCAGGCTTTGTCTGGGATATGGGCGTGCATTTCTGCTAAGCCAGGAAGTAGGTAATTTCCCTTTCCTTCAATTACTCTGGCTTCAGCAAAATCTACTTCTTCATCTAATGGAATGATCTGTTCAATTTCTTTTCCTTTAACGATAACATGTGCAGGAGAAATGGATCCTGTTTTGACATCTATGACATTTACCTCCTTAAAAACGATTTGATCAGCAGTCAAAACGTAGCTGTCTTTTTTGGCAGAGCAACTGAAAAGGATTGCTATAAGAAATAGATTAATTAAATGGCTTTTCATGACATGCAATTGTTTCTTGTTAGTGGATAATTATTAGGTATATTTTATACCAACAATAAAATCTTACCAATGTGCTTGGAACTCTCTAATAACCTGTGCGCCTCAGCAGCTTCTGACAATGGGAAAGCGGTATGAATTACAGGTTTGATTTTATCAGGGAATAAGGGCCAAACTTTAGCCATTAATTGGGTAGCAATATGTCCTTTGAAGTTTATTGATTGGGGTCGGAGGGTAGATCCGGTGAGTACCAGTTCTCTGGTCATAATACGTAGCAAATCCACCTCGCCAATTTTGTTTTTCATGGCATTAATCATGATTAACCGTCCCTTTCGGTTCAATAGGCGTAGGTTTTTGATGGTATAGTCTCCACCGACCATGTCCAGAATTATGTCTACTCTTTGTTCTCCAAGCGCTTTTTTTACCTCCTCTTCAAAATCCTGTTGCTGGTAATTGATGGCCAGGCTGGCACCCAATTCCAGGCATGTTTCGCATTTTTCCTGAGATCCTGCTGTTGTAATGACCTCACCATTCATGGCTGTGATCATTTGTATGGCGGCCACTCCAATACCGCTACTACCTCCATGGATGAGCACGGTTTCATTTTTTTTAAATTTGCCAATTTCAAAGACATTGTTCCAAACCGTAAAAAAGGTTTCCGGAAGTGAGGCAGCCTCTTCAATACTAAGTCCCTCGGGAATTGTCAAGCATTGTTTTTGGGGCGCGCATACATATTCTGCATACCCACCGCCAGCCAATAAGGCACAAACTTTGTCTCCAATTTCCCAGGTTTTTACATTTTCTCCAAAACCTGCTACCCATCCTGAAACTTCCAGGCCGGGAATATCCTTTGGGGCACCTTCAGGTGCTGGGTAATGTCCTTTTCGTTGTGCTATATCAGGCCTGTTAATGCCTGCAGCCCTAACCTTTATTAAAATTTCATCTTGCCCGATTTCGGGCATATTTCTTTCTTCAATCTTTAAAACCTCAGGTTCTCCGGCTTGTGTGATAACTACTGCTTTCATAATCTATTTGATGACCAGAAGGGGAATGTGTGTATGGTAAACCATTTTGGCACTATGGCTATTTTTAAATATAAAATCTAGAAAACCTCGGTCTTTAGAAAACATGACAAGTAGGCTGTCCGATTTATTTTTGATGTAATTTTCTAAGCCTTTATCTGTATTCACTTCTTGTAGCTTTTCAAAAGTAAACTCACTATCAGGAAAGTTTTCATTTAAATAGGCTTCCAATCCTTTAAAAATGATGTCTTTATTAAAGTCTGGTTTATTCTCGACGTGAATAATTTTATAGGGCAAGTTCCAGGTTTCGGTAAGTGTGATTAGTTTTTTGAAAACACCTTCTTTTTCATTCTTCAAATCAACGGCTACTTTGATGTTTTTTATACTTTCAAAGGAAGAACAAAACGGTACAGCTATTACAGGTATGGCACTTTCTTTGATGACAGTAGCAGTATTAGAACCAATAAGGTTTTTCTTAATGCCGCTAGCACCCTGGGTACCCATGATGATAAGGTCAAAGTCCCCATTGTTTGCTGTAGAAAAGATGGCGGTAGATACAGTACCCTGAATGATTTTGTAATCGATGTCTACGGTATTTCCTAACCTTTCTTTTATTTTCTGTAATTCAGAGTTCGCATTGCTTTCGATTGTTTGGGCCATTCTAGCCGCTTCGGCAGCAAAATCGTAAACTGCAAAATAAGAGAAAATCAAGGTAATGGAAGCACATTGCTGCTGGGCATAGGACACAGCAAATGTGAGTGCATTGTCTGCATTTTCAGATAAATCCGTTGGAACCAGTATCTTCATGATAGCTTTTTAGTTTGCATTAAGTTAATGAATATTAATCTAAATTACACAATGATTTAAATCATATATCTTTGCAAGATATTAGCATTAAACTTAAACAGTTATGTTCGAATACAATAAAGACAAACACTATCCAAAAGAGACAGAAAGTAGGGTAGTCATCAGATTTCAGGATTGCGACCCTTTACAGCATCTCAATAATGCGAAATATTTCGATTATTTTTTCAATGCCAGAGAAGACCAAGTTCCCAAATTATATGGTGTGGAGATGATGGATTTTATCCGTAAATACCAGGCAGCTTGGGTAGTTTATAATCACAGTATTTCCTATGTAAGGCCAGCTAGAGTAGGGGAGTGGGTGAGAATTATGAGTAGGGTGATTTGGCATGACCACCATTCAGTAATTGTGGAATATTACATGACGGATGATAATAAGGAAGAGCTGAAAACATTGATGTGGACAACCATGCGGTATGTGGACATGAAACAAGGTAAGTCTAAGGATCATGAAGGTGCAGTCAAAGACTTTTTATTGGCAACTACTGATGAGGTGGATATGGCTGAAACTACACTTAAATCAAGAATCAAAGACATCAAAACCGCCCTCTTAAAATCTTAATGAGTTGATATTGGCTGGGTTGTTAAACCCGAAATATGCAATAGACAATCTATTACGTGCTGAAATCGCTTCAAAATCAGCCACTTCGTTGCTGTTTTGAATTTAACCATAGCGGTGCTATGCTAAAATATCCAAACAGACTGATTTTCTTGCGATTGCAACACTTCCCGTAAACTCGGGACAGGCTTCACCCCTGACATTGTCAGGGCGGAGAAATTCTATTACATAATCCGGGTTAAAAGAAAAAGAAACAATTACAGCAAAATCGTATCTTCTATCAGGGGCTAACATCTCTGGTAGAAAAAATACAGCCCGCTGTGGTTTTTATTTGTATAAAATGTTAAATGGAATTTATTTCAATAGGGCAAAGAAGGTTCATTGCCCTATTAGGCAATTAACTGAATAAACTGTAACGGATAATTAACTTTCCATCTGATCTCCATTTTATCCATCCTTGGTCTAGGCTTGAGAAATCTTTGTCTGTAAGGTTTACTTTTAGCCAATCACCACGGACCGCTATAGGTTGCAAAAAATCATATGGTCTAGTGTTAATCGAAGCATTTTCTAAAGGTTTAATCAATACCTTTTGTGGGAACTCATCAAGAATTTCCACACTATTTATGTTCAGAATAAACTCCGGCCAATAGATTAGCTTGCCACTGAATTTATCTATAAGTACTGATTGACCCGTTTCTTTGTTTATCTCCACTTCCAGCATAAACTTCCCGGAAGTAAGCACTTTTATCATCAGCCAATCGTAATCTAGTTTTACTATTTCAGGGAAAAAGTAAGGGGGTGCATATTGGATGTCATATTGTCCATTCTGGTTTTTAAAAAACACCAAACTGTCTATAACTTTTCCAAGGCCATTCCATGCATTTGGGTTTGATGGGGAATAAAAATACAGTTTGTCATTTTCTGAAAAATTAGGGCTAAAGAAGCCCTGGCCCATGCCATTATCAAATTGGATATTGAGGACTGGCTGGACCGGGACAGTTGGTTTGGGGGTGATTTGCTTTTGTTGGGCAGGAACCTTGCTTTTCTCTAATTCTAAATGACGCATGTATCCAAGAAAGAGAAGAATACACATTACAACAAATAGGATAAAATTGGTATAAACGATGACTTTTGTTTTTAATCTACCTGCCAATATTATTGCTAGGATTAAGGCACCAAAAGCATACATTAGGGCATAGCCAAATACTATCGTTGCTCCAGCTAATCCTTGATTTTTGCCTACACCCATGTATCCTGAGAACATACCTCCTAGGATGAAAAACACAATTATTGTGAGAAAATAGAATAAAAAACTGGAACCTTTAAGAGCTTTATTCATGGATCAATTGATTATTTAACCCGAAGTTGATAGTGGTATTTTGTAGCTTGAAGAATAATTGGTTCGCTCAAAAGCAGGAAATCGAAAACTAGTAGTTTCAGCAAGACAATGATTGACTTCTATTGAACTGGTAGAATTTCTTTTGTTCTATTAAAAGAAAAAAGAACAAAAAAGCAATCAATACATTGGTCTTATTAGGTAGTGTTGGATTTGTCCTTATAAAATTAAATATATTTAATAAAAAACAAAATAAATGGCCAATTTATATTGCTTTGCACCAAATGTGTTTGATTAAACCCAGATTATGTAATAGGATTTATTCGCCCTGTTGGGGATGGTAAAATATAAGGGAGTACAAATTGGATAAAAACTGTAGCTCCTATAGTGAAAGAAGGGGTTTTATATTAATTGACAATGTACAATTGCTCATTAACAGCCTTGTTCAATACAGTATCCGACCAAGCATATGCAGGAGGGATTTCATTCAAAAGATAGGTTTTGGTAGGATAGGCTAAAGCGGGAATTTGATAAGCATCCGTAATACGCAGCACATTCAATAGTTCTAAGGCAAAATCTCTTCCATTTTTTGGACTTGTTTGATTGTGCGTTTCGGGTGGGTTTGACAGGTACATGCTTTCACATTTCTCATCCATCAAGGCTGCATACATGGCTATTGTGGCCATTCCATCTCTACCAGCAATACTGATTTTTGTAGGGGCTACTTCAGGTAAGGTCCTGCAAAATTCCAATGCCCGCATGGCATCATATACCTGCATAGAGGCTTTGGTTCTTCCTATCCAGGCAGCAGCTCGTCTAACATGCCAATTGAGTTCTGGAGCCCAACCCACTTCTCCAACACCCCTGACTTCCAGGTAGGCGATATTGTGATTCTCAGCCATTTTATTTGCATAGCCTTCGCTTTCCCATCGTTCTTCTCCCGGGCTTCTTAATACTAAAAGGAGTGGAGATTTCTCCTCTTGAGGTTGACGGTAAAATATATTCACTTTGAGTCTCCAGCCCTTTTCACTGTTAAAACTATAGGTGTTATTCCCGAACTTGGATAAATCCGCTGTTCTGTATATCATTTCTCCATCAAAAGCCAACGCTGAATCAGGGAATGCTCCAAAGGTTCTTGTTTTAAGGTAGTCCTTAACTTTATTTTGCTGGGCAATTAGCGCGTCTCGACTGTTTATTATTGGAGGTTCAGCTGTTTGGATGAAAGAGTACTGTATTGTTTTGGTAATATCCGTAGCTGGCGGCGTGCCATTGTATACATTTAGACTATCTGCTGGAAGCAGGTTTTCAGCATTGGTTTCTATATCTGCTATTGTTTCCGGCGCTACATTTTTGTCCATAAGGTGGTGGAGGAAAAAGGAGAAAATGGCTTTTCTGGAAACCGGATGATAGGAATGCCCACCAGTTGTTTCAACCAGAGAGATATTATTTTCCGCTCCAAACTTGCTATAGAATTCCGATAAGGAATTGTAAAACTGACGGGTAGACTCAATTCCATAGAGTTCATCCCTATCCGATTGGGCAATAAGCAAAGGCTTGGGTGCAATTAAAGCTCCTATGTCTGTGAAATCCATTTGGAAACCATTGTTGATCATCATACAATCACAGTGACCATCAATCCTTCTTTCGCCTACCTGCGAGTCCATGGTTCCCGCTCCGCAAACAGGTGCTGCTGCTTTTACTCTTGGATCTGCTGCAGCAAAGTACCAGCTTTGGGAGCCGCCTCCTGAAATGCCGGTGATACCAATATTATCCATGTCCACGTCAACACGTGTAGCAAGGTAGTCCAGGCCCCTTATGGCATTCCAAAGCTCTACGGCCGCAGGATTATAACCTCGAGAATACCAATTGAACCAGCCTTTGTTATAAGGCCCCCAATGATCTCCCCCAACCTCTCCAAATTGAATGGTGTCAAAAATCAAAGTAATAAAACCAAGTTCCGCTAACCTTCTTGCGTGTGCCTGGTAATTCACTTTTTGACCATGGGAATGGCCTGATAGGTAAATAACAGCAGCGCGGGGATTTGATATATTGTCAGGTACATAAAGATTGGCAGGAACAAATAAATTGGGTAAGGATTCATAATAAAACTTCTCAATATGAAAGCCATCTTGTTTCAATGTGCCTCTAGGGTAGACTTTGGGAGGATCCCTGTCTTCCTCCATGTTGAAACCCATCATTTCTATAAATTGATGGTACTTAACTGGTCGAATTGAATCCCATTCTTCTGTAGAGATAGATTTTGCAGAAAAGTGCTCCGTCAAGCTTTTTGATTCCTGCTCTAGGTATTGCATGATGTTATTATGAGGAACCACAGTGACAGTTTCAGGTGCCTCTTCTTTACATGCCCAGGTAGCTATTATCAGAAGGCTGATTGGAATCAGGATTAAATATTTCATTCTTTAGAATTCAATGAAGTAGTAAGTTAATACTTGATAATACTTAAAACCAAAATTTTTCACTTGGAATCTACAAGGACTTGTAAAATTTAGTTTAGAAGGATGAAAATTTAGCGTTCTGACTTATTGTATTCCCTTTTTTAGATAAAATTAAATAATCAACGATTTGATTTAGAGGTGAATTTCCTTCATATTTAATAATGTTTTGGTAATTTGGATTAAATAAAGAATTCATGGCAGTGATTCTGAATAGTTGGATTTATTTGGAGGCAGTCTCCTCAATAATGGTAATTTGAGGATTTAGGATCAAGAATATTAATTAAGGAATTTAAGATTAAATTTATTTCAAGAGCTTATACTTCTTTTATATTGGATATGAAATTGAACGAAGAACAAATTGCGCAATATCACAGAGATGGCTACGTACTTGTAAAAGGTTTTTGTAGCAAGGAGGAAACGAACAAGCTTTATAAGGTGGCCATTGAGGATGAAGCCATGAGTAAAAATGCCATGGATCTAAATGATCAATCCGGTAAAAAAACAAGGCTTTCTTTGTGGTTTAAACCTGGAAATGATGTCTTTGGCTATTTGACTAGGAGTGAAAAGATGGTGAATTCTGTAGGTCAATTGCTAGAAGGAGAGGCTCCTGTTTGCCACTTTCATTCCAAACTTATGCAGAAGGAACCCAAGGTAGGTGGGGCATGGGAATGGCATCAAGATTATGGCTATTGGTACAAAAATCAGTTTATGTTTCCTGACCAATTGATTAGCGTAATGGTAGCCCTTACTGAGGCAAATAAACAGAATGGCTGTTTGCAGGTAATCAAAGGTTCGCATAAACTAGGAAGGGTAAACCATGGGTTTGCAGGAGAACAGGTGGGAGCGGATATGGTAATGGTAGAGAATGCTTTGAAAACCATGGAGCTTGTTTATTGTGAAATAGAGCCTGGAGATGCACTTTTTTTTCATAGTAACCTATTGCACAGGTCCGCAGCCAACCTTTCTGATTCACCAAGGTGGTCCATTATATCCTGTTTTAATTCCCAGTCCAATATTGCATATAGCGAGACTTCTACTGCATGGAAAGTGGCTTTGGAACCGATCCCTGACGAAGCCATTTTAAATTGGGAGGCTGAAACGCTTTCGAATGCGGATTTTCTCAAGAAAGAAAATGACCCGGCATTGAAAAACACTGGTTGGGAGTAAGGTTAAATGAGATGAAATAGGAGCTAATATTAATAAGGACCTGCTTAAAACTTTACTGGCACATAAAAGCCAAGTATTAATTGGCCACTTCCATTTTTACTTTTAGTTTTTTAAGTTTTTCTCCATCTGTATTGGCGAAAAGATCGTCTACTTTGTCAGTAGTTACAGCCACATAGGTGGCATTGTCTAGAATGCTGATCATACCTATATCAGATCCTTTTAAGCCGCCTTTTTTAGTGAAAAAGCCAACAACATCGCCCTTGCTGATTTTGTTCTTTTTCCCTACACTGATATAAACACAAGTCAGGTTCGATGGTTCAGGGACTTTGAAGTCTTGGCGAAGTTCGTATTCTGGTAGGTTATTGTCTACATAATCAGGCAAGGATTCCTCATGGGCAAGCACCAAATAGCTCTGACCTTCAGCCATCATTCTAGCTGTTCTACCATTTCTATGTATAAAGGCATCCTTTTTTGGAGGAAGTTGGTAATGGACAACATGCTTAATTTCTGGGATGTCTAATCCTCTGGATGCAAGGTCGGTAGCAATGAGCAACTGGTGGGTGCCGCTTCTGAATTTGATTAGGTTTTTTTCACGATCGATTTGTTCCAATCCACCGTGAAGCACTGCATGTTGGAATCCGAAATCTGTCAAAAGTAGACTTATGCGATCTACAGCATCTCTGTGATTGCAAAAAACCAGGGTGCTTTCCTTTCCAAAATCTGCCACTAACCGCATTAAGGTGTCTATTTTCTCAACACTAGAAGTTCTGACGAGTTGCAACAATAAGGTCATTACCTCACCCTCATTCAAAAAACTAACCTTTTCATAGTCTTTAAAAGGAAGGAAATCTGGAATATTTTCAAGGATGGTGGCAGAGGTTAGGAAATATTTCTGCTCATGAGAAAGCCGTTCAAAGATAACTCTCAATTGTTCATGAAAACCAAACTGTAAGGATTTATCAAACTCGTCGAGTACAACCAAACTTATGTTAATGTCATTTAGATTGCCTTTCTGAACATGCTCAGATAGTCTTCCTGGTGTACCTATTATCAACTGTGGCTTTTCGTTAAGCCTATTTTCTTCTGTTTTCATAGAATGCCCACCATAGCAGATACAAGCATGGAAATTAGTCTTCAGCGATTTGAAAACCTCCATTATTTGTAAAGCCAACTCTCTTGATGGGACAATGATTAGTGCGGAAGAATCATTTACTTCCAGATGCTGAATCATGGGAATGAGAAATGCCAGGGTTTTTCCAGAACCTGTTGGAGCCAAAAGCATTAGGGGAGCTTCAGCTTTGGCCTTTTCCATAAATTCCAATTGCATCTTATTGAAACTGTTTAAAGAAAGCCTTTTTAAAAAAGTTTCACTACCTGTTTGCTTATTCATCTCCATATTGCAAAGATACAGATAGGCAATGAGACAAAGGTGTTTTATAGAAAGAATTTAAAATGACACTGCACCAATAATTAATATTTTCTGGTGCAGTGTCATTATTTTATGAAAACTCGATTGCTTAATGGAGGAAATAAAATTCGTCAACCTTAGTTTCTGGTCAAAATTTTGAATTGATCCATTACCTTATAAGTGGCCCTGGTCAAGTCAATATGAATATTAGGTGAGTTGTAGTCAAAATAAGCTGAAGTATATCCTTGCCAGATTGTGTTTCCTTTTTTGTGGTCGATTACTAAAACGACAAGCATTCCATCATTTTGTGTGTATTTAATGGCATTGTAGTTTTCGCCTCTTTTTTGCCTTTCCAGACTATCTAAGACAGATTCTTCTACAAGTTCAATTCCTTGCTTTTTAAGCCAATAATCGAAATTCGGTTGATTGTAACCTCTATAGCGTACTTCACTCATGTATAATTTGTGAATAATAAGGAGGTCTGGATTGTTGTCTCTTTCTCTAAATCCCTGAGATCCAAGGCGTGAGGAGATTGATTTTTCAATAATTCCGGTGAAATCTCTTTCGTTTTTCCCTTCTTCTGCCACAAACCCGAAGGTTTTGTATTTTTTAAAGGCACCTTTATAATTGTAATCGTATTCTGCGATAAAGTCTCTCTGTGACAAACAGGCTGAATTAAATATCAGTAAAACAAAGACAAAGTAGTTGAATTTTTTCATACATTTTTTCTGAGAAGTGGTGAATCATATTGTCCTGGTGATTTTTGAGATACATTTCAAATGTACCGATCAAAATATAAAATTGTAATCTTAAAATAAACTTTAGATTTAAATTTTTGTTTAGGATTTTATCACTAATTATCGAATTAATGTTAGCGAATTTCAGTATAAAAACCAAGTTTTTAACTGGATATTGAGAAAACTTATATTGCTGAATATTAAAGGACTATGTATTGGGGCTCTTGAAGACAAAACAGGGTAAAATAAAAAGAGTGGCAACCTAATCTGGTTGCCACTCTTAGTTTTCAAAGGAATTTGTTGATGGAATATGGATTAATCAATCAGATTTGACTCTCAATAAAGTCCCCAAAGGAGAGGTAATTCTCATATTTTGCCTCGTAGATTTTAGCATTTGAAGCATTTGGTTGATAGACTTTATCAAAACCATTCCCCATAGCTGCTATGGCTTCAGTCACGTTAGGGTAAATGCCAGCTGCAGTGGCAGCATATATAGCAGCACCTAATGCTGGGGCTTGTTCAGATTTAGCCACTTTTATAGGCATATTTAGTACGTCTGCCAATGTCTGCATGACCAATGATGATTTTTTAGCCACGCCACCAAGACCAATAACTTGTTCTATGTTTACGCCTTCTTGTCTAAACCTTTCTATTATCCTTTTTGATCCAAAGCAAATACTCTCAACCAAAGCTTTGAATACATGAGCTGCATCCGAGCCCATATCCAGTCCTTTTAGGGCGCCTTTTAGGTTTTGGTTTGCATCAGGAGTTCTTCTCCCGTTGATCCAGTCTAAGGCCAATACCTGTGTGGTTTCCGCAGATATTTTCTCTGCTTCGCTGGAGAGTGTCAATATCAAGTTCTGCTCCAAAAGATCGATCGTTTGTTTCTTTAGCTCTTCACCCATTGAGGAATCATTGATCGTTTTCCTAACAGGTTTAAGAAGCAACTTTACAAACCATGCCAAAACATCACCAAAAGCCGATTGACCAGCTTCAAGTCCAATTTTACCAGGGATGACAGAGCCATCCACCTGACCACATATACCCTTGACAGTAGTGTGTTCTAAAGATGCATAAGAACTTACCATAATGTCACAGGTGGAGGTGCCCATAACTTTTACAAGCGTACCTTCTTCTACTTCCCCACCAATGGCTCCAGCATGGGCATCAAAAGTACCCACAGCCACTGGAATACCTTCTTCCAAATCGAGCTTTTCTGCCCATTCTTTGGAAAGTAATCCTGCTGCTTGATCAGAAGTATAGGTTTCCTTATAAAGTTGCGCTTTTAATTTCACTAACCTTGGATCTAGTTTCTCCAAAAATTCATCCTCAGGAAGACCTCCCCAGCTTTCATGCCAGAGTGCTTTATGCCCTGCAGCGCACCTGCTTCTTTTGAAAGCAATTGGGTCTGTTCCTCCAATCAGGGTAAAAGTCAAATAATCACAGTGTTCCATCCAAGAATAAGCCGCTTCGGCTACTTGAGGATCCACTCTTATAATATGCAATATCTTTGCCCAAAACCATTCTGAAGAGTAGATACCTCCTTCGTATTTTGTAAAATCTTCACCTCCCCATGTTCTTGCCAGGTGATTGATTTCATCTGCCTCTGCTACTGAAGTATGGTCTTTCCACAAAATCATTTGGGCATTGGGGTTTTCTGAGAATTGATCAGTTAGTGCCAATGCCTGACCTTCTTTATTTACCGGTAAAGGAGATGACCCAGTGGTATCGACACAAATCCCCTTAATTTGTGATTTTGGTAGGCCTGATTTTTGAATAACGGCTTTTACAGTGTGCGTAAGACCTTCCAAATGGTCGTTTAGATGTTGTCTGTATTGGTTTTTTGTTGGATCACAATATTTCCCTTCTTTCCAGCGAGGGTAATTGTAAACTTCGGAAGCAAGGGTGATACCATCGCGGGCATTGACCAAGATGGACCTGACAGAATCTGTTCCATAGTCTACACCCAATACGTAATTGTCCATACTAATTATTTTGGATTGTTATAAAGCGAGAAATAAATCTAATTAACCGAAATTAGGCAAAAGAGCCCCTAGAATGTGCTAAAATCACTTCAAATAATTAAATCAACCATTTGATTTGGCTACAGAGTTTCTGAATGTTATACTTAACGTGTGAAGATAGCCTTCAATAGGATTACTATAACATAATCCGGCATAGATGTAAAAATATACGGAAAAAATCAAAAATGACCCATCAAAGTCTATAAAAAACCTGGTCTTTAAATTAAATGTTATCGATGTTTTTATCCATTATCAACCTGATGCCAAGTTTGAATTTCTAAAATCTTATTTTCTTCCGTTTTAATAGCCATGTGGTATTCGTAAGAAATGGATTTTAAAGTTTTGCTATCCAAGGCGGTAAATGTAGTCCAAACCAATGTCCAGTCTCCTTTTAGAATGCCACGATTTACTCGAACACTAGTGAGTTTGGGTTCACTAAAAGTAAGGTGGTTTAATTGGTTGTGTTGTGATTTCCAATGCGTAATCTCTTCAATGGAATTGTGAATGGAGTCTGTGTTGGTATTGATACATTTAAAATCAGGATGGATAATTTCTTTTATATAATCGTAGCTTTCCAGCTGCAATCCTTTTAGGTATTTCCTTATTAATTCCTGATCACTTCCTTCTTTAGGATTTTTGGTTACGGGAGGATTCCGACCATCCTCATTCTTTTTAACCTGGTCCTCATATTTGCTCGAAAACAAATAGCCAGGTAGGAAAGCGAGTGCTAAAGAGTTTTTAATGTTGGTCATGTCGTGGGATCAAAGTCGTGGGATCAAACTTAAATGAAATGTTTAGGGGGATTTGATTGCAATATTTTCCATCGATTTGTTTTAATTTACAATTATAAGCATAATAAATTCAATTTTAATGGTTTATTCAATGATTTATTGTGATGAGATGGCCTATAGTATTATTGAAACTGCCATAGTTTAGTTAACCTTTACTTCCCCCAATTGCCATTTTAAAAGATCAAAGTTTAATTGTTATCCCTGTTTAACTTAAGGCCTTCATTAAAGGTTTTTTTCATTTTTGGGAAATGATAGTTCAATAAAAACAGCTTGTTTGGAGATTGTGCATCACCTAAGTATTGAAAAAGTAAAGAATAGGTTATTAAACCCGAAATATGCAATAGACAATCTATTACGAGCTGAAATCGCTTCAAAATACCCAATCGTTGCTGTTTTCAATTTCACCATAGCGGTGCTATTCTAAAATATCCAAACAGCCTGATTTTCTTGCGATTGCAACACTTCCCGTAAACACGGGACAGGCTTCATCCCTGACATTGTCAGGGTGGAGAAATCCTATTACATAATCCGGGTTAAAGGTTGATTTTAAGTTGTTTATGTAAATATTTGCTTGTGAAATGTATGATTCTCGGTATTCTATAGAGAATAGGTGAAGCCAAAAAGAGCCCTTATTTGATATATAGTATAGTAGTCACATTAAATTAATTAATGCATTTAGAAAAACAGTCGTAATTCTATCCAAATTTTTTAAAGAAATAATTTTCAGCTTCAGATGTGCCAATTAGTATAATTTCATCATTTTTATTTAAAACCGAATCAGGTTCGGGATTTACCGTCAATTTCCCACCTTGTTGTAAAGCAATGATGGTACAGCCCGTAAGTTGGCGTATGCAAGAGGAGGCGATTGATTTACCAACGAGTTGTTTTGGTACTTCTAGTTTAAGCAAATCAAGACCTTCAGCTACCATTAAGATATCACTTTTCTTAAGTAAATTATAAATAGCATTGGCCCCCATTGAAGCATAAGACATGACAAAATCAGCTCCTGCTCTATGCATTGTGTCCAAATTTCTTTCACGGGTAGACCTGGTTATTATTTGAATATCAGGGCGCAGCTTTCTGCAATAAATTGTTAGGTAAGCGTTTACATCATCATCGTGTGTGGTGATTATAACACAGGGCGCTTTTTCAATTCCAGCCTCAACAAGCACTTCTAAGTTTGCCGCATCGCCAAATATGTATTTGCTATTGGCTTTGATTCTGTTTTCCTGTTTTTCTATAATCTTATAATTTAGATTTCTGTCCTCAAGTGCTATACCTGTTGCCCTTCCTACTCTTCCTCCTCCAATAATGACAAGAGGCTCTGTAGTGGATTTTTTAATACAAAAATGGGCATTGTAGGCTTTGATTTGTTCATTTGTTCCAGCTAAAACCAAAACAGAATTAGTGGCAATAGGTTCATCGGGACGTGGAGCATGAAAAACTCCCCTGGTCCAAAAACCCAAAACATTTATTCCTACAGTTTCTCTGAGTTTGGCTTCTCTCAAGGTTTTTCCTACCAGGATTGATCCTGACACGGTGGCTTCTGCTATGCTTAATTCTTCAAATTTACCAATGACCATTGCATTGGCATCACCTACGCTCGCTCTTCTTGAAAGGGAGGTACCCATCATTTCCCCTAGGCTCAATACATTGTTGCATCCTGCAAGACTAAGGATGTCTTCAGAGGCTTCGAAATTACATGTGGCAATAATGGGGATGTTTTCATTGACCTCTCTAATGGTAAAGGCTACATTGGTATTGGCCACATCTGAGGAGGTAGTAGCAACTAGGAGTGCTTTGTTTACCTGCGCATTTTGGTAGGTTATAGGGTCATCCAGGTCTCCGAGCATTACTACTATATCCATTTCGCTTAACCTTAAGCCTTCTGAAAAATCTTGCACCAAAAGCACATAGGGTATTTTGAAGGTTTTTAGTTTTTTGATTAATGCCTCCGAAACTTCATCAAAGTGGGTGAGTATGACATGCTCACTGATAGTATTGTCCAATACTTTGGGCACTCGGGATTGTTCTTGGGCCTTCATCCATGGTGAATAGAAAAAATTAATGAAGGTAAAAGGGAATAAGACGAGCAAAAACAACATGCCTGAAAGCAATACAATCATGGTATAAATCCGACCCCAATCGGTTTCAAAAGTGATGTCCCCAAACCCTAATGTGGTCATCACAGTAAAGGTCCAGTACAGTCCGGTAACCCAAGAAAAGTACCTTCCTTCACTTAACATGATAAGATGGAAAGTGATGGTAAAAATCACTACCAGCAAAAATAATATGAGTAAAAACCTAAACAACAATTTTAAGTTTCGACGATGGGGTTTATTTTGAAGCAGGTAACTTATTTGAGAACTTAGGAACTTCATTTGAATTATGGTTTAAAAAGCATAGATACATAACTTTTTGTACAATAGCATACTTTTATATAATTATGCTAAAAGAAGTGAAGGCAATAAAAAAAGAATCCCGTTTAAAAAGAGCTTCTAAACGGGATTTATAAAGAATGAAGTTTTGCTTATTTATTGACCTTTTTTTTGGCCATTTGTTCCAATAAGATGCTGTTCCACTTTTGAATTAGTGGCCACTCACCTGATAAATCGGAGTATTTCTCACCATCAAAGAAACACAAAAATGACTTAGTTCCTGATATTGATGATAGACTTATTATCAAAGATAATTTGTCTATCACTTCTACTTTTTTTGAACCAGTTCCAACTGACCGACTTTGCTTTTGCAAGTCAATATGAGAAATACAGTCGGTAGGAATCAATTGAAATTCAATTTGAGCATTTGGGTCCATGTAAAACAATTTTTGTTTGCCATAATCAATTCCAATTCCATAACCACCTCTCCAATAGTCCTTTGTTCCCAAAAGTAAACCATATTTTTCTGCTTCGTCTGTAAACTTTTTTTGATGGGCCTTTTGAATATTGGATTGTTTCTTTTTGCTAATGTATATAGGGGCAATAAATGCCAAAATTGCAGCTAAGGATATTCCTAAGCTAATTGGTTCGATATCTACAATCATTTCTTTTCTGTTTAATATTATTTCTAATTAAGCTATAGGTAATAAGGAAAGGATAAGTCTCAATCAAATCTGAGAATTGAAAACCTCCTATTGCTTAACAGGGTATGCTATGGAATTTTTAGTAAAAACTAAACTACTAAAATAGGTCTTGATAGCAATACTCCGTTGTTTATACCTGTTGCTTGTTTTAAAATGTAAGCTTGTATTATTATCCTAAAAACCCTTGAACCGAAATAGGCAATAGGTCTTTTATAAGTTGATTGAATAACTCTAAATTCAGGTACCTATTTACTGTTTTTTGTTTCACCATAATGCTACTATGACTCAATATTCAAACAGCCAGATTTTCTTTCGATTGCAATACTTCCCATAAACCAGGTACAGGCTTTACCCCTGAATATTGTGAGGGCGGAGAAATTCTATTACATAATCCGGGTTAAATAATTGAAGAAAATGAGCCAGTAGCTTTATTCTAAATGGAGGCTTGATAATGTACTTGCTTTGATGGGCTGGTAGCCAAATGCTTTCTCACAAAAAGCCTTGGGAAATAGGTTGGTTTACAACTTTCCAAGGTTTATGGGAAGCGAATAAAAAATGAAAGTTTACCAAAAAGAATGGAAAGGAAAAAGGATTTGTTTCAGGTAATGGTAAGGAACCCATTTGTAAGGGGTAAAGGGATCAATACTTTTAATGATATTTATTGTCCAAGAAAACTCCTGATTCTTTATTCCTGCGTTCAGACCATCGTTTAAAAAACTTTTGATGGAGTTTCCTTCTTCAAATACGCTAGGAAGTGCAAAGAATTCTACATAGCCAATGGATTTGACTGCGGCATCTTTTTGTTGTAAAAAGCTTAATCCTTGGTTAGGCGAAAATGATAAAAGAAATGACCATAGCAATACCGCTCCTGAAAGGAATAGGGCAAGCGACGATTTCAAAACTTTTAGTTTTTTCATTTAATGCGATAAATGTACTGTTTATTTAAAAACAAATTGTAGCACCTTGCCTTTTTATTATTGGGTATTTGTGTGGAAAAATGGGTAATCAAAGTGTGGTGCTTTCAATTCTAAAATGTCAATAAAACCAGATTCTAATCAATAGCAGTCTTGACTCTAAAGGAAAAAGAAAGCTGTCACAATTTTGTGACAGCTTTGGAGCATTTTATTGCTCAGGAATCGCTACTTCTTCCAGTACTTCCACTGAATCCTCAGTTTCAGAAAGCACTTCTTCCTCATTCATTTCAGTAGGTACCTCTATTTCCTCAATAGAAGTATCAATTTGTGATTCTACTTGTTTCTTGCCGCAAGATGCCACTAGGCTGGATGCGACGATCATCATAACAACGATGCTTGTTCTCATTTTTTATTGTCTTTTTTATGTCTCTTTAGACATAAACACTATAATAAAAAGTATGCCAGAAAATCCAAGAATTGTTCTTTGATAATATTTATTTTTTATGATGTGAATTCTCAAGATTTATTAGAGGATTAAAGGCTTTAAAAAACATCGAAAGCTTACTTAATCTTCATTTAATATGATCTGAAGACTGGTATAAGGTTTAACCCGATATATGCAATAGACATTCTATTACGTGCGGAAATCGCTTTAAAATACCCAATCGTTGCTGTTTTCAATTTCACCATAGCGGTGCTTTGCTAAAATCTGCAAACAGCCTGAATTTCTTGCGATTGCAACACTTCCCGTAAACACGGGACAGGCTTCACCCCTGACTATTGTCAGGACGGAGAAATCCTATTACATAATCCGGGTTTAAACTTTTGCTTTAAAAAAATGGCTTTTGCTTTTACATTGTAAATAGCTATTTTAACGAAATGATTGTCAGAAAAGGAGAAAATTTGTTTTGGACCTTACCATTTTTGGGATGGGTAGTTTTTGTAACGCTTCTTATAGCCTGTAAAGAAGATACAAATAATAAGACCAATAATTTTCCTAAGGAGATCAGCTACAATCTTCATGTTAGACCAATTTTATCTGAAAATTGCTTTACATGTCATGGGCCTGATGCGAATAAGCGAGAAGCAGGACTTCGTCTGGACAAAGAAGATGAGGCCTATGCGGCCTTGGCGGAAAGTCCTGGAAAACATGCCATAGTACCTGGTGATCCCAATGCTTCTATGGTTTATGTTAGAATGATTTCTGAAAACCCTGAGGAGAAAATGCCACCTACCTCCTCCAACCTTAAACTTAGTGATTATCAAATCAAACTTATTGAAAAATGGATTAATGAAGGGGCTGTATATGAGCCACATTGGGCATTTGTTCCCCCAAAGAAATCCGAGCTTCCTGAAGTAGGGAATACGGAATGGGTTAAAAATGAACTTGATTTTTTTGTTTTGGAAAAGATGGAGCAGGCAGGATTAGCTCCTTCTCCAATGGCGGATGATTTGACATTACTTAGAAGGCTTTATATTGATATTACTGGGTTGCCTCCTGCTCCTGCTGATTTAGAAGCAGTAGAGAAAGGCACTTTGGAATTAGGTAAAACCATAGATAAATTGTTTAAATCAAGCGCTTATGGTGAGAAAATGGCGGTTAGTTGGATGGATGTTTCCAGGTATGCTGATAGCCATGGTTATCAGGATGATTATTATAGAACCCAGTGGCCTTGGAGAGACTGGGTAATCCATGCATTCAATGAAAACATGCCTTATGACCAATTCATCACCTGGCAACTTGCTGGTGATCTGCTTCCGGATGCGAGTATGGAACAGATTCTTGCTACTGGCTTCAATCGAAATCATAAAATAACAGAGGAATCGGGCGCTATAGATGAAGAGTATAGGGTGATGTATGCAATAGACAGAACCAATACCTTGGGAAAAGCCATGTTGGGAATTACCCTGGAATGTGCCCAATGTCATGACCATAAATACGATCCTTTTTCCCAAAAGGAGTATTTCCAAACTTATGCCTTTTTTAATAATATTGCAGAATGGGGAATTGAAGAAGCCAGTCCGGGGTTTTCTAAAAAAAGTCCCGCAAAGTATCCATTAATGGAAATAAGTGAAACTACCGCTAAGGAAGTTCTTCAATTTATCAATATGCCGGATAGTGCCAGTAGGGTTTCACGATTGATGACTGGAATGGACAAAGGTACCAATTACAATTCCTTACTTAATGAGGCCAATGTTTTGAAGGTAGCGGTGATGGGGGATTTGGACAGCATTCGATCTACTTTTATATTGGAGAGGGGGGAGTATGATGCGCATGGTGAGAAAGTTGAGCCAGGAGTACCTGCTTCTATTCTTCCTTATCCAGAGGACCTGCCCAAGAATAGATTGGGTTTGACCAAATGGCTTTTTGATATGAACAATCCCTTAACAGCTAGGGTGTATGTAAATAGGCTTTGGCAGGAGATTTTCGGTATCGGCTTGGTGGATACTCCGGGAGATTTTGGCCTTCAAGGAAATTTACCTAGCAACCAAGCTTTACTTGATTGGTTGGCGGTAGATTTTATAGAAAGCGGTTGGGATATTCAGTATCTATTGAAAAAAATATTTTTATCAGCCACCTATCAGCAATCTTCTGGAGTGAGTGAAGAGAATTATAAAAAGGATCCTGACAATAGGTTTTTGGCTCGTTTTCCAAGAAGAAGGTTAAAAGCTGAAGAAATTAGAGACTTGGTATTGGCCACAAGTGGTTTATTGAATGATGAAGTAGGAGGGCCATCTGTGAAAACCTACCAGCCAGAAGGACTTTGGGAGGCTGCCACTTCTGGAAGGGGAAACCTTTCAAAATTCCAATTGGATACAGGAAAATACCTTTATAGAAGAGGACTCTATACCTTTATTAAAAGAACTGTTCCTCCTCCAAACATGATGTTATTTGACGCAAGTAATAGAGATGCCTGCGAGGTGGAAAGATTGAAAACCAGTACTCCTTTACAAGCTTTAGTCATGATGAATGATCCAGTAGTCCTGGAAGCCTCTAGGGTTTATGCAGGGAGGTTACTAAAGAAAAGCAGCAATGCAGAAGTTGCGGTAGAATCTGCTTTTTACAGTATTCTAGGTAGAAAGCTTGATGAAAGTGAACGGTCAATCTTAAATAGTCATTTTGAAACATTTCTAGAAGAATATAACAAAGACAAATCTAAAGCGGTTAAAATACTAGATGTAGGGAAGTTTCCTCATAATGATGATATTCCAGTTCCTGTTCATGCAGCTCTGATGCAGGTCATTACGCTTATATATAATTTAGAAGCAGCAATTACAAAAGCCTAAACTATGGAAAAGGAATTATTAGATCATGGACTGAACCTCAACAGAAGGCATTTTCTTTCCAAATTAAGTTTAGGGTTAGGAAGTGCAGCGTTAGGGTCACTTTTAATTCCAGATTTATTTAATGGTACGAATTTGGTCGGAGGAGAAGCTGAGACGATAGGTCTTCCTCATTTTGCCCCTAAAGCAAAACGAGTGATTTACCTGTTTCAAAATGGTGCGCCCTCTCAATTGGAATCTTTTGATTTCAAACCTAAACTTCGGGATTTGTGGGGGCAGGAATTGCCTGAATCTATTAGGAAAGGTCAAAGGCTTACAGGAATGACGGCCAGCCAGACAAGCTTCCCCATGGTCGGATCCTTTTGTGATTTCCAGCAATACGGTCAAGCAAGGGCCTGGATTAGTTCACTTTTTCCTCATACAGCGAAGATTGTAGATGATATCTGTATTATCAAATCAATGCATACTGAGGCGATAAATCATGATCCTGCACTTACTTTTTTCCAAACAGGTGCACAACAAGGAAACAGACCCAGTATGGGGTCTTGGTTGAGTTATGGGCTTGGAAGTGAAAACAATAATTTACCTGCTTTCACTGTGTTGCTTTCTAAAGGCAAAGGAAATGGACAAGGCGTATATGCTAAACTTTGGAGCAATGGGTTTCTGCCCTCAGCACATCAAGGGGTTCAGTTTAGCAATGGAGAGGATCCTGTACTCTATCTAAATGATCAAGATGGCATGAGCAAGTCGGATAGAAGAAAGATGTTGGACAATTTAGCGGCCTTAAATCATCATGCTTATGAAAAAATAGGAGACCCTGAGATCCAAGCTAAAGTAGCCCAATATGAACTAGCTTACAGGATGCAGACAGCAGTACCAGAGGCTACGGATTTGTCTAATGAGCCAGACAGTATATTTGAAATGTATGGGGAGGGGAGTAGAAAGCCTGGGACTTTTGCCGCCAATTGCCTTCTTGCCCGCAAGCTTTCTGAATCGGGAGTAAGGTTTGTTCAATTGTATCATCAAGGATGGGATCAACATGGCAACTTACCCAATGAGATGTCCGTTCAGGCAAAAGATACAGACCAAGCATCAGCCGCTTTGATAAAAGACCTGAAGCAACGAGGGCTCTTGGATGAGACTTTGGTAATTTGGGGTGGAGAGTTTGGACGTACCAATTACTCCCAAGGACGATTGACTCAGGACAATTATGGAAGAGATCACCATCCCAGATGTTTTAGCATTTGGATGGCTGGTGGAGGAATAAAACCTGGTATAGTTTATGGGGCTACCGATGAATTAGGTTATAATATTACCGAGAATCCAGTTCATGTTCATGATTTTCAGGCCACTGTATTGCACCAACTTGGGCTGGATCATGAAAAGCTGATATATAGGCACTTGGGTAGGAAATTCAGGCTTACAGATGTGTCAGGTAGAGTGATTAAGGAATTATTAGTGTAAATTTTTAGTTTGCATAGAGTCTTAGATAATGGGAGTTATCTTTCTAATTATGGCTTTTTGCAATAATGTAAATCAGGTCGAAAAAATATTGTCATTAGGGGTAATTAATTATTATCATGGGGATTCTGTTATGGAACCCCTGTTTGAGTAGTCAAAGTGAATTTCTAGTTCTAGTACATAACCAATATTAATGAAAAGTTTATTATTTCAAAATGGGGACCAAATGCCAGCTCTTGGCTTAGGAACCTGGAAGTCAAAGCCAAATGAAGTTTATGAAGCTGTGCTTCATGCAATAAAGGTTGGCTATAGGCACATAGATTGTGCTTATGTTTACAAGAATGAAAATGAAATAGGCAAGGCAATAAGTGATGCTATTTCCCAAGGCTTAGTGAAGCGGGAAGAATTATGGGTTACATCGAAGTTATGGAATGATTCTCATTTGCCAAATGATGTGCTTCCTGCGATTAAGAATACATTGAACGACTTACAGTTAGATTATCTTGATCTTTATTTAGTTCATTGGCCTATAGCTCTAAAAAAAGGAGTTGGTATGCCAACTGAACCGAGTGATTTTTTGACGAAGGATGAAGCACCTTTAAGTGCCACTTGGGCTGAAATGGAGAAGCTTCAAATAAATGGGCTAACACGCCAAATTGGGGTTTCTAATTTCAATTCGGCCAAAATAGAAGCACTTAAAAAAACAGCTTCTCTAATGCCTACAGTCAATCAAATAGAATTTCATCCTTATCTGCCTCAGGCTAAGTTAAAAGACTATTGTGATAAAAACGGAATTCATATTACTGGGTATGGCCCATTGGGAGCAGCCTATAGGGTGGCAGCCAATGAAGTGGATCACCCATTATTGCTTGAAAACAAGCAATTGGAAATTATAGCAAAGAACAATTCTGCTTCAGTAGCGCAGGTGGTACTCGCATGGGCAATAGAGAAAGGGGTTTCTGTAGTTCCTAAGTCCGTAAATTTTCAAAGAATAGAAGAGAATTTTGCTGCCAGTAAATTGGTTTTGAATAAGGAAGATATGGAAACGATTGACAATCTTGGGGGGCCTTACCGTTACACCCATGGAGGAGCTTGGGTAGGGGAGATAAGTCCTTATGATTTTTCTGACATTTGGGAAGAAAATCTATAAGTAAAATTTTAAATTAAGAACAAAACTATGAAATACATAACATTCAAAAATCAGGATAAAATGCCTATGTTGGGTCTAGGAACCTGGAAATCAGGTCCTGGAGAAGTTTATCAAGCGGTACTTTGGGCGCTGGAAGCTGGATACAGGCATATTGATTGTGCAGCAATCTACCAAAATGAAAAAGAAGTAGGAGATGCATTGAAAGAAGCTTTTGACAAGGGAATCGTGAAAAGAGAAGAGGTATGGGTAACATCTAAGCTATGGAACAATGCCCATGAAATAGATAAGGTAGAGGAAGGACTTCAAAAAACCTTGGCGGACCTGCAGCTAACCTACCTTGATCTTTATCTAATACATTGGCCCATTTCCTTAAAAAGTGGGGTGACCTTTCCTAAAGATGGAAATGATTTTCTTGATTATAAGACAGTTCCACTTACAGACACCTGGAAAGGAATGGAAGCGTTAAAAGAAAAGGGACTCACCAAGCATATTGGCGTATCCAATTTCAATAAAGCTAAACTGAGTGAGATTATTGGTGCTTGCCAGGTGGTACCAGAGATGAATCAAATTGAAATACATCCCTATTTGCCTCAAGAGGGATTAGTGAGTTTTTGTAAAGAAAAAGGCATCAATCTAACTGCCTATTCCCCATTAGGATCAGCGGATAGGCCAAAGGCAAGACAAAAAGAGGATGATCCAATATTGATGGAACACAAGGTTTTTAAAGATATTGCTAAAAAACACGAGGCGTCAGTGGCTCAGGTTTTGATCGCTTGGTCATTGCATAGAGGCATTGCTGTAATTCCTAAATCCGCCAATAAAGATAGGATTAAAGCCAACCTTGCATCTAAGGATATTGAACTTGAAAAAGATGACTTGAAAGCCATAGGTGAAATTACTAGTCGGCATAGGTATATTGATGGAACCTTTTTTACCGAAGTGCCAGGAAGTCCATTTAAACAATCAGATCTCTGGGAGAGTTAAGTCCTAAATAGGAAGTAAATAATCTAATATATACTGCAATTGCTTTAATATCAGTTCATCGGAAATTGCCCATAGTGCGGCTATATGGATTTTCTAACGGATTGGATTTAGAGTAATTGCAGTTTTTTTAGGTTGCGTTTGTGTTGGTCTTAAACCCGAAATATGCAATAGCATTCTATTACGTGCTGAAATTGCTTTAAAATCAGCCACTTCGTTGCTGTATTCAATTTCACCATGGCGGTGCTATGCTGAAATCTCCAAACAGTCTGATTTTCTTGCGATTGTAACACTTCTCGTAAACACGGGACAGGCTTCACCCCTGACTATTGTCAGGACGGAGAAATCCTATTACATAATCCGGGTTAAATAGTAGGCTTTACTTCAAATCTTGAACTTCCATAAAAAAATTAATTATAATCGGTTTAAATAGTTGAAATTTTAATTGAAATTTCATTTTTAATAATAAAATAGCAATACTTTTGCAGTGTATTTACAGCTTTATTGATTTTGTTTGTTGCTTGAATTTTAGAATAATATTGGTAATGACCGTTTAATATTGAACTAAACGTCCTTTTCTGCTTATAAATTTACTTTTAAATTTAAAAAGGGTGTATATTTAGTTCTACTCAATTTGAAAGCACATTAATTTAGGTTTCAAAATAGAAAATGGGATTTAATTGCTGTACGCTAACCAACATAGTTAAATATCCTTACTGTTTTGATTAAAGGAATTAATATTTTAGTATAAAAAATGACAATGAAATCAGCGCACATTTTATTGGTAGAAGATAATGAAGGTGATGTATTTTTAACTAAAGAAGCCTTAAATGAAAGTGAGAATAGCAATACAGTAAGTGTAGCCAGAGATGGTCAGGAAGCGCTAGATTTTATTTTTAAGACAAATGGGTTTGAAGAAAAAACCACTCCAGATTTAATTATCTTAGACGTTAATCTACCTAAGAAAAATGGACATGAGGTCCTTTATGAGCTAAAGAACCATGATTGCTACAAGCAAATTCCCGTAATTATATTATCTACTTCCAGTTCCCAAAAAGACATTGATTTGTCTTACCAGAACTATGCAAATTGTTATATAACAAAGCCTATTGTTGTTTCAGACTTTATAAAGGCCATATCTTCGATTCAACAATTTTGGTTAGATACTGCTACACTTCCCGTTAATTAGGTATATTTATCAAATTAGCCTCAATCAGTAATTCTTCAAATATTACTGTAAATCTGATTAATCCCAAGTGAAGTAATAGAAACGCTGTTCCAGATTGGCTAGCCATTTCACTCTTTCCTGTGCCATTTTCTCGAATCTGCTTGTACATTTTGACTCATCCATATTTTTTCCTTCCATAATGTTTTGGATTGGTATAAGTTTTATGCCTCTAGTTTTGTAAAATCCCCAAGGATAGGTATCTTTTATCAGCTAAACAAAGGACGCAAATGAGTACTTATTTTCGAATGCATTTTAATAAAATCAATTGTTTATCTCTTTTAATAATTGGACTTGTCTTTTTGGGCTGTAATTCTACTTCAGAGAACAATGGGGTAGACAATGAACAGCAAAAGCCCAATATCGTTATCATTTTCACTGATGATCAAGGATATGCGGATGTAGGTGTTTTCGGCGCAAAGAATATAGCCACTCCTAATCTGGATAAAATGGCTAAAGAAGGGGTTCAGTTCACTAATTTTCATGTTGCCAATGCTGTATGTTCTGCCTCTAGGGCTTCTTTGCTTACAGGATGTTATTCGAATCGACTTGGGATTTTTGGAGCACTTTCGCATCAAAGCAAGCACGGTCTGTCTCCGGATGAGATGACCATTGCAGAGGTTCTTAAGCCTGAAGGCTACACTACAGGAATAGTAGGTAAATGGCATTTGGGGCATCTTGAGCCGTTTCTTCCTACAAAGCAAGGGTTTGATGAATTCTTTGGGCTTCCTTATTCCAATGATATGTGGCCATACCATCCAGAAAGACCGGATTTTTATCCTCCCCTTCCATTGTACCAAAACGAAACGATTATCGATACACTTATTGATCAAAGTCTGTTGACAACGATGTATACAGAAAAAGCCGTTGACTTTATTGATAGAAACAGTGAAAAGCCATTTTTCTTGTATTTGGCACATAGCATGCCTCATGTACCTTTATTTGTTTCTGATAAGTTTAAGGGAAAATCTGATGCAGGGATCTATGGAGATGTGATAATGGAGATAGACTGGTCAGTAGGACAGGTAATAGAGGCCTTAGAAAGAAATGGTCTAGAAGAAAATACCCTCGTTGTATTTACTTCGGATAATGGTCCATGGCTTTCCTATGGCACCCATAGCGGGAGTACTGGTATTTTCAAAGAAGGAAAAGGAACTTCATGGGAAGGAGGTATTCGTGTACCTACAATAATGAAATGGCAAGGAAAACTTCCCAAGGGTAAGGTTCAGGATAAGATGGCCATGACAATTGATCTATTGCCTACTATAGCGCATCTGACGGGTGCTTCCTTGCCACCAAACAAAATTGATGGAAAAGATATATGGCCACTGATAGAGGTGGAGGAAGGCGCAGAATCGCCACAAGACGCTTATTTTATCTACTATAACAAAAATGAACTTCAAGCTGTTATTTCCGGTAATTGGAAGTTGTACTTTCCACACAGGTACCGTTCATTACCTGATGATTTCATTAAGCCTACTAATGGTATCCCTGTAAAATATAAGATGTTGGATTTAACAGAAATGGAACTATATAACCTTGAAGATGATCCGGCAGAAACCAAAAATGTTATAGAAGAATATCCTGAAATTAGGGATAAATTAAACACTTTGGCCAATGCTGCTAGAAAAGATATGGGAGATGCCTTGCAGGGAATAGAGGGTAAGAATGTTCGTTTGCCGGTGAAAGATTCAAGTGCTAATTGAAATTATTTCAGTATTTCCGATAGGTAAATCAAAAGTAATAATGGTACCGCAATTTATTCCCAAAAAATTCCGACAGACCGATTATTTTGCATTGAAAATAGGACAAAATCAGCTTACCCCTTAGCTCACACCAAATTTATTTAACAAAGTATTCGAATCTAAGTTAAACTAAGATTATGTGATAGAATCTCTCCGACTTGACAATAGTCAGGGGTAAAGTCTGTCCCGAGTTTAAGGGAGAGGCTAATTGGAGACAAGCATAGCACTGTATTGATGAAGTCGAAAACAGCAAAAAAGTGGTTGATTTTGTAGAGATTTCATCAAGTAATAGAAAGCTAATAGCATATTGCTGGTTAAATTTTGGATAGGGTCTAGTAATTGCGTTTTAGGCATAGACCTTGCTGGCTATAAATTGAAAATTTTAGTTTAAAATTAAATGAAGGTTTTATGAAAGCAAAGGAGGAGTACAGTCTATTTGAAGATGTAAGTAAAGTTGTGGATGATGCAGCACGTCATATGGATATTCATCCTGGTTTGTTAGAGCAAATAAAACAATGCAATAGTATTTACAAATTTAGTTTCCCCTTAAAGAATGGTGATGGAACCTATGAGGTATTATCAGGGTATAGGGTACAACATTCTCATCATAAATTGCCCGTAAAAGGAGGGATCAGGTACAGTAGTTTTGTGAATGAAGAGGAGGTAAAGGGATTGGCGGCATTGATGACCTATAAATGTGCCTTAGTAAATATACCTTATGGTGGAGCGAAGGGTGGAGTTAGAATAGATCCGAATAATTATAATGTTGATCAACTGGAAAAAATCACCAGACGGTATACAGCCGAATTGATTAAAAAGAAATTTATAGGCCCAGCTATAGATGTACCCGCACCAGACTATGGGACAAGTAGCAGGGAAATGGCTTGGATTGTAGATACTTTTGAGGCTTTCAACCCTGATGTGATCAATGCCAAAGGATGTGTTACTGGTAAACCACTTTCTCAACATGGTATAGAAGGAAGAACTGAAGCTACCGGAATGGGTGTGTTTATTGGAATACGCGAAGCCGTAAGTGTTAAGGAAGACATGGATGCACTTGGACTGAAGGTTGGCTTGAAAGGTAAAAAAATCATTATTCAAGGCTTGGGGAATGTTGGGTATTATACCGCAAAATACCTTTCTGAATCTGGGGCTAAGATTATTGGTATTGCTGAATACAATGGTGGCATTTGGGATGAGAATGGAATAGACATTGAAAGAATTAAGGCTTACCAAATTAAAAACAAAACCTTCCAAGGGTATGATAAAGGTGATTTTATTGAAGATGGAAACTCTTTATTAATCAGGCCTTGTGATATTTTAATTCCTGCTGCGCTTGAGAATCAAATTACCGCTGAAAATGCCCATGATATTAATGCTAAGATTATAGGAGAAGCAGCCAATGGACCTGTCACTCAGGATGCCAATAATATTCTTCTTGAAAAAGGGATAATGATTATTCCCGATATGTATTTGAATGCAGGAGGAGTTACAGTTTCCTATTTTGAATGGTTGAAAAACCTTTCTAGGGTTTCTTTTGGGAAACTGGAAAAGCGCTATGACATGAAAAAGTACGAGGAGCTGCTAGAGGGTATTGAAAAAGCAACTGGTGACTCTTTTAGTGAAGAGCAAAAAAGAATTATTATTAAAGGGGCTAGTGAGAGAGATCTTGTAAATTCAGGGTTGGAAGAGACCATGGTCACAGCCTATCACCATATGAATGGAGTAAGAAAAGAAAAAGGAATAAAGGATCTGAGAACAGCAGGGTTTATTGTAGCCCTTGAACGGATTGCTATCTCTTATACCGATATGGGTATATTTCCATAAAAGTTCTGATCTTATTTTAGCAATCTAGCCTTATAATAAAAATAGCCATGGGATGCTCACCATGGCTATTTTTTTGTTCTTATAATATTTGATGACATTTGTAATGAAAGTTCGTTAGCTATTGAAATCAATTTCAAACGGCTAAATATCAATGGTTTATTTTAAGTTCTTTAAGCAGTTACTTTCCTAACTTCTAAAAGATCGAGAGCCATTAAAATCAGTAGGTTTACAATTTAACCCGGATTATGTAATAGGATTTCTCCGTCCTGACAATAGTCAGGGGTGAAGCCTGTCCAGTGTTTACGGGAAGTGTTGCAATCGCAAGAAAATCAGGCTGTTTGGAGATTTTAGCATAGCACCGCTATGGTGAAATTGAAAACAGCAACGATTGGGTATTTTGAAGCGATTTCAGCACGTAATAGATTGTCTATTGCATATTTCGGGCTTAACTAAGTTTACTTTTCGTCGATTCTTTGAATTTAATTTGATCGTCCCTTGTTTTCGTTTTTCAATAAGTTCAATACTTCTTTTAACTGTTCAGAATTGTCTTTGTAAGGGCTTAAATCAAATATCTCCACACTTTTAAAATCAATAGGATGACTTTCGCTTTGTAGCGAAATGTACCCGGTGGAAATCAATTGACCATCCTTTTTGACCTCTGGGTTATGATTGCTGACATTACCACCTCCAATTTGAGGTTTGTAATAAGTAAGGACAGTATCTCCTTCAACGATATGATGAATAATTGAGTCTCCCAAAACTAGAAAATCAGCGGTAACCCATTGTTCACCATGGAAAGTTTTAGAGTTGGAACTGACACAATGAGGGGTGAAAAGTTCTCCATCCATTACCACATTTGTACCAGGAGTACAGAGGTTGCTAGTGGTCCTTGGTTTTTCTCCATCTCCCCCTAAAAGCTGACCTTCAATGGAAATTGGGAAATCCTGATCTTTCGTCATTGTTTCCGGATCTTGCCCATGTAACATGACTCCGGAGTTTCTTAGTGCCCAACCTTCACCACCAGGAGCTTGTTCCCCTACGAACCTATATTGTACTCGGTATAAGTAATGGGAGAAGGACTCATCGTAAAAGATATGGCCATATTGCCTATCGAAATCCTCATAGCCATCATACCTAACTTTAAGTAATCCGTCTTCTACTCTGAATGTGTTAGCATAATTTTCATCCAGCTCATGTTTGGCAATTTTTATACGCCAATTGTCCATGTCTTTGCCATTGAATAGGGTTCTCCAGCCATCTTCTATGGATATGCTTTCACTATTATTGGAAGTGGAGCAAGATGCAATTAGTAAGCAAAGGATTATAAGTATTGGGTATTTTTTAAGTAGGTCTAATTTAAACATTTTGATGGGTTTAAGAGGTGAGGTTTATTATCAGTTTGGCTTTAATTGCATTTTCAATACTATTGCTTGATTATTTCCTGCAGGCAAAGATGCTGGGTTAGTCAATGCGTAAAAGGATTGGCCATCAACTGCAAAGTTTAGCAAAAAAAGTATGTTTAACGGAAGTTCTATAGGTTTGGACCAACCTGTTTCATTGCTATAGATTTTCAATTGTTGCCCTGGAATGCTGTTTGATTGGGCAGCCTCTTCTGTTAGGCCATTTATATAAACTACAGCAAATCCATTTTTTAAAGCGATAAGGTTGGTTATTTCCCCCTCTACGACTACCGATCCATCGTTCCCAAGAGGTAATTTCTGACCTTTGATTTGCACAAAACCTTCTGAATCTAAAGGGATACTATTTATCAATTCCCCATTTTTTTCCAAGTCGTAGGCGCTTATTAAAGGTTCCTTGTTAAAAGCGAAATAAAGAACATTTCCCGCTCTATTAATTAATGCTGTAGGAGGTTCAAAATGAAGGTTCTCCTGATACTGACTTTCCGGGGACAATTTTAGAAATGGACTTGCCTGACCAGTGTTTGGATCTAATTTCTCTAATAAATAGTTGTTTTTATAATAGCCAAGTTCATAGGGGCTTTTATTGTCTCTTCCTGGATGAAAGAGGAGCAATTGATTCTTGTAGATTTCGATGGCATTTTGATTTCTTTTCAGATCTAGAGAGCCATTTGGAAAAGGCATTCGTGTCTTTTTGATGAGGGTTAAATTTTCATCCAGCAATCCGATCTCCTCTCTGATGGACTTTGCGAGGATGGTTCCGCTGTTGGTTATTTTGAGACCATTGACGTAAAACAAGCCATCTTTGCCCTGAGCAGGAATAGTGTTTTTTGCTAAGACATTTCCTGAGCTGTCAAATTTCAAGTATTCCCCAGATTGATAATTGTAAATTAAACCTGTGTTGTAGGCATAGGTTCCTGCATGAATATCACCAGCAAAAGGAATGCGGAGTGTATCAAGAACGACCAAGTCAAACTGTACTGAATTATCCTTCGAGAAATTACATCCCCCAGCCAATAGAACAATAAATAAAATAGGAAATAAGTATTTCATAACTTTCATCCTGAAATTTAAGTGCAATTTTTACCCTTTTCAAACTTTTTGTTCAAAGTAATTTTTGTAATTGAATGAAATTATAGACTTTTCCTTTAACTTCAAATCAAAATTTCCCTTGAAAGTGCAGCTGACTATTTGTTTGGGTGCTAATTTACAGGGATTTGTATTTTGATCAAATAATTAACAGTAACAATGAATAACCAAAGAAGACGATTTATAAGATCTAGTGCCTTGGGTGCCGCGGGAATTTCTTTAATTCCTTCCTTTGTCCTCGGAAATCAAACTGGACATGTCGCACCTAGTGAAAAAGTGAATTTAGCCTGCTGTGGTATCGGACACCGTGGGGGATCAATCACTAAATCATTGTACGAAACAGGCCTTGCCAATATTGTCGCCATTTGTGATGTGGACATGGGGGCTGAACATACCCTTGAAGTGATGAAAATGTTTCCTGATGTCCCTAGATTTAAGGATTTCAGAGAGATGTTTGATAAGATGGGTAAAGATATTGAAGCAGTTTCTGTAGGTACCCCGGATTTTTCTCATTTCCCTATTACCATGCTGGCCATGTCTATGGGGATTCATGTATATGTTGAAAAGCCCATGGCAAGAACTTTCAATGAAGTACAGTTGATGATGGACGGTGCGAAAAAGCACAAGGTTGTTACTCAGATGGGTAACCAAGGTCACTCAGAAGCCAATTACTTCCAATTTAAAGCCTGGAAAGAAGCTGGTATAATAAAAGACGTTACCGCCATGACTGCCCATATGAATGGACGTAGAAGATGGCACGGTTGGGATCCTAATATCAATTCCTTTCCAGCAGCACAGCCAATGCCCTCAACCATGGATTGGGATACCTGGCTAGGTACTTCTCATCATCATGATTACCACGAGGATCTTGTTAATGGTCAGTGGAGATGTTGGTATGATTTCGGTATGGGAGCACTAGGAGATTGGGGTGCACATATCATGGATACAGCACATGAATTTTTGGAGTTGGGCTTACCTGAGGAAATAGAACCATTAAAATTGAAAGATCACAATACTTTCTTTTTCCCGATGGAATCCACCTTGGCTTTTAAATTCCCGAAAAGAGGAAATATGCCGCCAATGACCATTACCTGGTATGACGGTCAAAACAATATTCCTCCAGTTCCTGCCGGTTATGGTGTTTCTGAACTAGATCCAAATATTCCACCACCAAGTGACGGGCAATTGCAGCCAGCCAAACTGAACCCTGGAAAGATTATATATGGTGGAGACCTTACCTTTAAGGGTGGATCCCATGGCAGTACACTTTCCATTATTCCTGAAGAGAAAGCCAAAGATATGGCTGGACAATTACCAGTAGTACCTGAAAGCCCTTCCAATCACTTCGCTAATTTCCTGAAAGCGTGTAAAGGAGAAGAAAAAACAAGATCTTCCTTTGAGATAGCAGGGCCTTTGAGTCAAGTGTTTTCTTTAGGAGTTTTGTCCCAGAGATTAGGTGCAAAATTACAATTTGACAGAAAAACAAAACAAATTACCAATCATGCATTGGCAAATGAATTGTTGTCAGGTGTTCCACCAAGAAAAGGTTGGGAAGAGTACTATAAAATGTAATCTATCTGTCCCCTTAGGGAAAATTGATATAAAGAGCTATTAAGTAAAACTACTGGTTTGGGTAGGTGACAGGTTTTCCTGTGGCCTACTCGAACCAATTGGTTTATACCCCAAGAGAAATCCATTGCCCGAATACCTGCGTAATGTATTTTAACCCGGATTATGTAATAGAATGTCTATTGCCTATTTCGGGTTTAATGTAGGTTCATCCCGATTTTGAATCAAAAGATTAAAAGCCATAAACCCATCATGCAGAAATTATTTACCCAATCTAAAAAGTTCCCTTTTTGCAAAACCAATAATCTATTTGGATTGGTTTTAATGCTTATCATATGTGTTTTAGTTGGTTTTTCATTCAAGCCCTTTCCTAAAACGGGGCAGCCAAATATAGTTATCATCTTTGCCGATGACATGGGATATGGTGATATTAGTGCTCTAAATCCCTTATCTAAAATAAGCACTCCTGCTATCGATTATTTGGTGAAAAATGGAATTTCTTTTCAGAATGCCCATGCAAGCGCATCAGTTTGTACTCCTTCAAGATATGGCTTATTGACTGGGCGATATGCATTCAGGACACCTAAAGCCTCCAGAGGAATAGGTGGATTTACCCCTTCGGTTATTGAAAAGGATCGCCTTACCATTGCTGGGATTTTAAAAAAGGCAGGGTATACTACCGCTATTACAGGCAAATGGCATTTGGGTTTGGACTGGGCTACAAAAGACAATAAAGAAGCGCAATTAAGCAGCACAGGTTATTCTAATGTGGATTATTCATCGCCTGTTAAAGCAGGACCTAATGATTTTGGTTTCGACTATTCCTATATTCATCCTGCCTCATTGGACATTCCTCCTTATGTATTTCTTGAAAATGGTAAGGTAGTCGACAATGAAATAGGACTGACTACGGATGTATATCCCATAAGAAAAGAAAATACAGCGTTCTCTTGGGACAAAAAGCACAGTGATGACAAAGCTGTTTATTGGGAGAAAGGCGTATGGTGGAGATTAGGAGAAATGTCCGCATCTTTCCGTGTAGAAGAATGTTTGGAAACAATAGTAAACCAAGGAGAGAATTTCATCGATCAGCAATCGGCAGAGAAGCCATTCTTTTTGTACATGCCACTTACAGGGCCACATACACCATGGTTGCCTTCTGATGAAAATAAAGGAAAATCAGGGGCGGGATTATATGGTGATTTTGTAATGGACATAGATCAGGTCGTGGCCAGAATTAAATCAAAATTGGAGGCTGAAGGTTTGCTTGAGAATACGCTAATCATTTTTAGTAGTGACAATGGGGCATATTGGCCAGCCGAAGAAATTCTTTTGCACGGACATGATTCTAATAAAGGAAGCAGAGGACAAAAAGGTGATGTTTGGAATGGTGGACATAGGGTTCCCCTAATTATGTCTTGGCCTGATGGCATCAAAAAGAGCAACACCTATGAAGGCTTGGTAAGTTTAACGGATATCTATGCTACAGTGGCAGCGATGACAGGAGTGGAAATACCAGTAGGTGAGGCCATAGACAGTAAGGCGTTTATTCCTGTTTTATCTGGTGATATGTCTTTTCAAACCAGAGATAATATGGTGCACCAATCCTCAGGAGGAATGTATGCCATAACATCAGGTGCTTGGAAATACATTGACGGATTGGGATCCGGTGGTTTTACTTTTCCTACTAATTTAACTCCTGAACCCAATGGGCCTAAAGGTCAGTTGTATCAATTAAGTGAGGACCCTCTAGAAAGCGAAAACCTTTTCGCAACCTATCCTGAAATGATACCTTCCTTGAAAAAACAACTTGAAGCAATTAAAAACAAAGAAAAGTAGTCGTTTTCATACCTTCAATCCCTTAATTGTTCAAAGAGAAAAACTCCTTTTTTGTTGGCAACAATGATATCCATTAGCCCATTCCTAAAAAAATCTTCGACAATAACTTGAACGCCTACCCCTGAATTTTCATCGATAATATGTTTTGTCCATTTTGGGGTTTTGCCTGGAATGTATTCAAACCAGACAAGCTGTGGAGGCTTATTTCCTCCAGGGTCTTTGCCCATATGAGCAAAATAGCGTTTCCCTGTTACCAGGTCTTTATTTCCATCTCTATTGATATCAACCAATTCCAAACCATGTGTTTGGGAAAAACTACTGTCTACAAGATGAGTTACCCAGGCACCAGTGGGTTCTTGCTCATGCCACCAAATACCAAGTTGATGTGCTGAGGAGGAAATTACCTCGGGCTTATCATCTCCATTTAATTCCTGCACATACATTTGGGCAGCAGGCTCGCCTAATTTAGCTGTATGGAATTTCCATTGCCCATCTTTAGGGTTTGTTGGAGATTCCCACCATCCCTCTGTGATAATGAGATCAGGATTTCCATCCATATTGAGGTCTCCCATTCCCAAACCATGGGCATATTTTGCAGTTCCAGGGCTTTCTTTTTCACTTATAGTGAATTTCTCCCAAACTAAATTATCAGGAGTATTTGGGGCTTTATACCAAACCATTTCCCCTGTTTCCGGGATGCTTCCAACCAAATCTTTTCGGCCATCTTTGTCAATATCATAAAAGCCTGCCGATTCATTTCCTAGGGCAGGACAAATGGTATGGATTTTCCAATGTCCTTTTTGGTTTTTTGGGTTTTCAAACCAAAGTACAGCTTCCCCGGGAAAGCCAATTCTTACAAAATCAACCCAGCCATCCATATTAACATCCATTCCATGACTTATGAATGCATTGCTATAACCTTTATCGTATTCAAAAAGCTTAGGGGTTTCCAATTCCTGAGGTTTCCATGAGGGAGCTTCAAACCAATAGGCCCCTGCCATGACATCCATTAAACCATCCTGATTTACATCACCTATAGCAGCTCCTTCTGCTAAGAATTGCGTGGTAAGTACATGCTTCTTGAAGTTTATTTTATTGGATTGGGCATGGCCATAGCCCGTGAGGGTACATAGAGCCAAAAACAGTGATAGATGGGGTAAATGGGCTTTGATAGACATGTTAACGAAGGCTTAGTAAGTAGGTCATTAAACCGTTGAACTGAGATTGATTCAATACATTTCCAAAATGATCTGGCATCAAGGTCATTTTTGATGGGACTTGCTCTAAAATATCCTTTTTGGGAATGGTAAATTCTTTTCCAGATTGATCAGCCATCACCAATACCTGTCCATCTTCTCGTCTAAATAAGCCTGACTTTGCTTGCCCACTTTTGAGTTTGATCGTATAGGTTCTAAAGTTCTCTGATATATTTCGATTAGGGTCCAGCACTTTAGTAGCAAGGGCATTGAGTCCCCAATTGCCTACACCATCCAGTTGAGGGCCAATCATTCCTCCATCATCTCCAATTCTATGACAAATTCCACAGTTTTGCTGAAATAAGGTTTTACCAACATCCAATTGGGCAGGATCCTTAGAATAAGCCTTTGTTCTTTCTATTATGAGGGCTTGCTTTTCTTCGCTAATAGGTGGTAAGTTTTTGGTAAGTTCATCAAAAGCGAGTCTTTGCTTTTCACTTGCTCCTGAATGAAACCTTTCTTCCACTTTCCTGGCTTTTAATATCCTTGCAGTAGCATTTCCATCCCTTATTAACTTAAGAAGCTTTTCTTTCCCTGAATTACTTGTGGCCAATTGTTCAGAAATGGTTTCTTGTAACTCCATAGGAGTGTCTTTTATGTTTTTTGCCAGTAGGCTAGAGGATTGTTCAGAACCGGCTTTGGCTATTGCCAGGGCTATTTTCTGTCTGAAAGAAATGGTACTTTCAGCATCTTTCAACCATTTCTCCAAATAAATAATTTCTGTTTTCGGAGCGATTTCTACCAGGGCATTGGCAGCATCAATCCTAAGTTCTTCCTTTTCCTGATTGTCATTTACCAATTTCTTTAATTCTCCTATATTTTGAGTGATTTTCAGTATGCCAGAAAGTTGAGTGGCGTATTTAATTCTTTCCAAGCCCTCATCCGTTTTATTGCCACCGTTCACCGAATTGTCCTGTAAGAGATCAATACTCAATTGTCGGTTCCAGGATTTCAAACTGGGGGCTAAGTCAATTCCTTGCTGTTTTGCCCCATTATTTAATGCCATGGCTTTTTTAAAGCCAGGAATTCCTTCTCCAGTTTCTTTTGCCAGAGCAACGATTTCTTTCATCCTTAAAGCGGGTAGATCTCGGGCAATTGAGGTTAAATAGGGCAGGTATTTCTCCTTAGGAAGGGAGTTGTTTTTTAGGTAATTGACCAGAAACTCAGCAGCTGTTTTTGATCGCGTATCTGAAAACACCAAGGCTATTACTTCTTTTTCCTGGTTCGACCAGTTTTGAGTTGCCATCTGTTTTGCAATTTGAGGGTTTTGGGCATGTTGATATAGTGCATATTTTAATGCGTACAACAAATGACTGTCTTTCTTATCTGTTGCATGTATTGCTTTCATAATTGGACTAAGCATTGAAGGACTTTGCTGTCTTATCAATGTCTCAGCAGCCACTCTTTTTACGTGAGCGCTTTCATCCACTAATCCCATTTTTACCCATTCCAGCTTTTGATCGTTTAAACTCTGTTGTTCTCCCAAAATTCTCTGTGCATGAACGCGGACAAGTACATCGGTGTCAGAAAGTGCTTTTTCGAGGGAAAGCTCATCCATTGCATCTAGCCTAAAGATGGCCCATAATGCATGAACTTTTTGAATATTGGGCGTTTTTTCATCAGCTATTAGTTTCTTTAATTCAGGTATTGCCGAATCCTTGAATCTGTCCACCAATTCATCGGTTGCCATCATTCTGTTCTGAAGAACAGGATCACTCATTTTTTCAATTAGTACCTCAAGATTGGCTTTTGACCAATTTATAGCTGTTCTTTCCTGACCTTTATACGTTATTTTCCAAATTCTGCCACTGTTTCTGTCTCTTTCAGGATGATCAAGAGGGACTTCATAATGACCTATAATACTATTGTAAAAATCCGCTATGTACATGGCACCATCAGGTCCTATTTTAATGTCCACTGGGCGAAACCAAGGGTCCTTGCTTACTAGAAAATCAGCTTTTCTGGTAGCTTTGGGTGTAGATCCATTAAATGAAATGGTACTTCGGCTGATTCTGCAGGTCACAACATCTCCTGAATAGAAGCTGTTTTGGTATTCATCAGGAAACTGGGTATCAGTATAATATACAAGACCGGATAATGCCGTGGAATTCAGCCCATAGTCCATCATGGTTGGTGCATGGCCCATATTGGGTTCCATTTTTCCCCATTGGGTATAGTTGCCGTTTCTTATTATTTGGTAAATAGGCAAAGTATGGCAATCCGCCGAATAGTGGTAACCCCATTTGTCTAAATCCGATCCGAAAGGATTGATTCTTCCATCACTAGTCTTTTCTGCATGTTGTCCATCTAAGGTAAAACGGAAAGTGTTTCCTGAAGTCATTTTTATTGAATCCCCATCCTTAGCAGCAACGGTGGAAACATTGCTAAATCCGTGGGAGGCATGTATCCAACCATCCAAACCTCTGAAAAGATTATTGACCATTCCATGCGTGTCCTTGGTTTCGAAAGGCCCTAAAATCACTTCTCGCTTATCAGCAATATCATCACCATCGGTATCATAAAAGCGGTAAAGATTAGGTATACTAAAACCAATTGCACCGCCTTTTACTGGTTGTATGCCTATAGGGATATTTAAATCATTGGCGAAATCTGTGATCTTGTCTGCCTTTCCATCACCGTCACTGTCCTCTAGAATGCTAATTCTGTCCGTCCCTTTTCCTGGGCCAGCTTTAATTGGATATTCAGAAGATTGGCTAACCCATAACCTGCCTTTTTCATCAAAAGCCATGTTGATTGGTTTGGTAATATCGGGTTCAGAGGCAAATAGTGTGATTTCAAAGCCTGGAGGAAGGACGAAATCAGCTTTCTCATCTTCAGGGCTTTGATAGGAGGTAGTCCTTATATGTTCTGAATAGATAGGATCAGGCTCTTCTTCTATATAAGCGTCTGATGGTACTCCATTAGCGCTACTACTGTTTTTATCGCCCTGATTATTTCTCTCGCATGCGAAAACAATGGGTACTAACAGGTAAAGTAATAGTTGTCGGGTTTTCATTAATCGGTCGGGAATATTGAATAAACAATCTTGTTAACTTAAGATTTATTCCCTAAAAAATCAATGAATAATTGCTTTCATTACATGTTCGGTAAAATTTTAATCTAAAATAAGGGTGTAAAGGTAAGGTATTGGCCCTTTTTTTTCTTTTTTTCATACAATGATTCTGTCGGGTTTTTTCATTCTAAATTCTTACCCCTGGCTCATTTAATCTGCCCTTATCCAAAGATACTAGCTATTATTTGGATCAAAATGGCTGGACTTTGCAGTAATTGGACTTTAGCCTTCATCCTTAATGGATTTTAATAAGCCTAAGCCTGAACTGAAAAAAACAAAGCCTAAGACAAGGCTAACCGTTGTGATTTTCCAATCCCCTTTGTCGGGTTCTAAAAATAAATACGCACCATAAATCAGACTGCCTAAACCTAAAATGGATAGAAATGGTCCAAAAATCTTTTTAAAGTTCATAGTTGTTTTAAATGGCTAAGAATCAAAAATATTGCCAAAGACAAATCATGCCTTTTTCCTATGGTTGATTCAGCTCAGTTTTCAATAGGGTGGTCAGGGAAAAATTAATCTATTTAAAGAAAAATAGCACCTTTGGATATGCCGAAAGGTGCTATTTTTGATTGATTAAACCCGAAATATGCAATAGACAATCTATTACGTGCTGAAATCGCTTCAAAATACCCAATCGTTGCTGTTTTCAATATCACCATAGCGGTGCTATGCTAAAACCTCCAAACGGCCGATTTTCTTGCGATTGCAACACTTCCCGTAAACACGGGACAGGCTTCACCCCTGACCATTGTCAGGGCGGAGAAATCCTATTACATAATCCGGGTTAAAGTTTGGTATCAGTTAAAAGTCGGTATCCGCTTTTTCTAATTTCAACCTTTCTATCCAAATATTACGGAAAAGCACTTCATGTCCTTCAGCCTGAAGTTTGATGCCCCCAGGGCGGTTGGTTATGCCTTCCCCTCCGTCTCTACCTCCATCAAGTCCCGAATTGGGGCCTCCCCAAACTTTCTGAATGGATACATTTTCATGAATTTTCACGCCATTAAAATAGATGGTGGTCATTGCTTTTTCATTCAATTTTCCATTTTCATCAAACCTTGCGGCCCTGAACTTGATGTCATAAGCATTCCATTTGCCAACACCATTGTAAACTTTATATGGGGCAGCCTTTTCATTAATTATAGCAGCCATTCCATGAGTAGTACTGTCGCCATCCAGAATTTGTATTTCGTAACGATTTTGCAAATAAACCCCACTGTTTCCTCCCTCATTTTTTATTAGGAATTCCACATGAAGTCTGAAATCTGTGTATTTCTTTTTTGTAACAATATCCGCAGCCCCATACTTGCCGCCTGCTCCTGCGGGGTCATTGGAACTAACAGCTTCTCCTTTATCTACTGGGTCAGGTACAATCTCCCACTTGATAGGAAGTTGAGCCGCTATTCTTGGGCCTTCCCAATAGGTCCAATTTTTATTTAGGGATCGCTTTTTTCCATTGAATAATTGATCAGCATCCTTGGGTGCTTCTACACCTACACCGACTTGCGCCAGTAATGGGAGCTGAAACAATATGCTCATGACAAATAAGAAAAGAAATTTTTTAATACTGGATAAATTCATAATCTCAAGTAGAAAATTTGGTGAGAAAAGGTGGATGAAGGAACATTTCCTTCATTGATTATTGGTGAACGTCTCTCAACAAATCATTGATGGTTTTGACAGGATTAAAAGTAATCAAAGGAACCACAACAAATATTGAATTCCAATCAGCCATGGAACCGTTCCAAAGCCCTGGGAGTTCCTGTGCTTTTAAATCCCTACCACTTTTTGATTTTTGTGTGATGAAACCAGTTATTGGATCTCGGTATTCCATAAGGTTAAAAGATTTGCCTTTATAGTCCCTTATACCACAAACCAAATCCGTAGGGTTAAAATGAGTAGAGGATTTGAAATGGGATTTTTGTGTTTCATCATCAAGGTTTAACTGAGCAGTTTCTCCAATTTGAAGAGATAAACTATTATCTGCATCCTTTACCCAGAACGGTCCACCACCTGGCTCACCTGTGTTCTCCACCATTCCACATACTCTCATTGGGCGGTTTAGTTTTTGTTTTAGCCATGCAGCTTTTTCCTCAAGATTTTTTGAGGCGTAAGAGGGGGCTAATTTTCCACCAATAACTTTTGTAAATACTTCTTCCGCTTGATTAACTACTTCTGGGCTGATTTTATTGTCCAATTGACTAAGGGCTGCAAAAGTTTTGTCTTGCGCGTCTATTAGCAATCCTCCGATTGCTTGTTTATAGGTAGTCGTTGTGTCTTTTAATCGGTCAGGAACCACATTGTCGATATTTTTTATAAATACCAGATCGGCTTCGATTTCATTTAGATTCTCAAGCAATGCTCCATGTCCCGCAGGTCGAAATAAAACCTCACCATTGTCTTCAATAAAGGGTTTATTGTCGAGATCAACAGCTATGGTATCAGTTGATTTCTTTTGTTGTGAAAAGCTGATTTCAAATTTTACTCCGAATTCCTTTTCCATTTTAGGTTGTACTTCGGCCACCTTCTTTTCGAACCTGTTTTGATGCTCTGGAGATACAGTGAAATGTAGCCTTACTGTATTGTCCTTACCAACTCCGTATTGGGCACCTTCTACAAAATGCTCTTCAACAGGAGTTCTGCTTCCTTCTTCATATTTGTGGAATTTTAGCAGGCCTTTCGGTAAACTACCATAGGAAAGGTGTTCGTCATCAAGAAGGTGCTGAATTATCAAACCATACTTTTTTTCTTCAATGGCTTTGGATATACTGCTTCCGGCTTTTTTTAAGCTGTCGTCCAGGTCTTCATAGAAGGCAAAAGACTTTATTTCTGAAATAAAAGTTTTTGTAAATTCATCATTGTCTAAATTGCTGTCCACCTTTTCCAAAAAGCCAAAAAGGTTTTTAAACATCCTACTGGCAGCGCCACTTGCAGGAACAAATTTTACAATGATTTTGTCCTTTGATTTTTCTGAATAAACATCTACCGCTTTTTGAAGTTCAGCATCATTCAATTCCAGAATACCATCCCCAATTTTTGCAGCATAATCGATGTCTAAAAATGGGAAACCGTTTTTGAAATTTTTAATTTGTTCTTCAACTGTACCCAATGGCATGCCTTGGGCTTCAATTTGTTTTTCTAGGTCGTTAGATAACATGGGTTTGAAAATGAGGTTATGGAATTTTTATGATATTCTAATATAATAATTCATTTTATGAAAGCACTATTTATTAATGGGAAAATCCGTTCAGATCTTCTCTGTTTACCACTAATTGGGCAATAAGGTTTCCACGATTTTTTAATAAGGTATCGCAATTGCAAGAAAATCAGCCCATTTTGGAAGCAAGGTTAAGAATCAGGCCAAGGTTAGGGCTACTCATATCCCAGAGTACTAACTTATCCAAACTTATTTTAAACCCGAAATATGCAATAGACAATTTATTTCGTGCTGAAATCGCTTCAAATTACCCAATCGTTGCTGTTTTCAATTTCACCATAGCGGTGCTATGCTAAAATCTCCAAACAGCCTGATTTTCTCGCGATTGCAACACTTCCCGTAAACACGGGACAGGCTTCACCCCTGACAATTGTCAGGACGGAGAAATCCTATTACATAATCCGCGCTAAAGTTATTCACTTAGTGAAAGATTTAACCTGAAAGCTTTGTCTTGATATGGACAGGAACTTGCTCCTGTGGTAAATAATTGTACTTACAAGGGTTGGCTAATATGAAATCGCTTCAAAATCAAACATTTCCTCGTTGATTTCGAAGCGATTTAAGGACTTAGTAGAAGGACTGGTTCCTATAAAAAGATTAACAGTTTAGATGACTAGCACTTATCTACTTGATAGGACTCCTGTAAATATAACTATTTAACTTGAAATTATATCTTTGAATTAAGAGCCAAATCCCCATGAAAGTCCCATATGAATGTCTGCCCTGCGACTGTTGTTTTGCATTAAGCCGGTAATGATGGAATGACTTCCGATAAAAAATCCTCCATATTGAAATCCGAGCCCTCCGGTTAAATTTGAAACCTGATGTTTCATCCAAGGTGAATACATTTCAAATTTTCCCAAAACAAGCCTAGGGGTAAGGACAATTAAATCTGCTGCACTTAAATTGGTGTTTATGTTTTCATCAGAAATCCTTTTTTGAGCATACAATGAAATTTGGAAGCTTTTTACTGGACTAAACTCCACATAAGTAGCTAAAGTTCTTGGTAAATTTACCCGAACATCTGAATCATTGTTGTTGATGGTGAAATAACCGGAAGCAACCAACTGTTCATTAATTTCATCAATATTACCATCGAGGTTGTCAACTCTGAAATATTCGTTTTCAGGTATATTTACCGTGTAATTCCTTTGCTGTTGGTTGGATCCCATGCCCATACTTCCAAGGTTTTTAATTGTTAGGCCGGCATTCAAGATGGGTTTGTCATCTTTTTTAAGCATATAATTTACTCCTAAGTCGACACCAAGGCCTCCTGGGGAGAAATCACGCCATAAATTATCTTCTATATTATTACCATCCTCATTTTCCCATCGCTCGTCGTAGGAAAGATTGAGGCTTCCTTGGGCATTGGTAATTGTAGTTTCGTCCTGAGAATCAATTATAGTTGCCTGGAATTTATCGATCCCTAAGTTGGCATAACTACCAGGGAAAAGCAATTTGAAATTTGTCCCTATTGACAAAGTATGGAAATCTGTATCCAGGATCTTCCTTCCAGCCAAAAAGCCAACTTCCATCCATCCTACAGCATTAATGCGTTGGTTTTGTGGAATGTTTATTATGGTTTGATTATCGTTTCCATTAGAATTATCGACAATGGAGCTACCCAAGTCAGGGTTGAAATTTATGATGTCCGCTTTCGCTTTTACCTCGGTTGTGAGACCAAAAGACCATTGCTTAAACCTCAGACCTAATGCAGGACCCAAAATGGATACATCCGATCTAAGGTTAACTGGTTTATCAATATCGTCAAAGATATTTTCAAAAACATCTGGGTCGTCAATAATGTCTTGAAGGGACAATGTGTTATTGTCCAAACCAACATTGAAAGAAAAGAGTGAAACCTCTACCTTTTTGGTTAAATTATTAATTTCTGCAGGGTTCATCATGGCATTGATCATGCCCTTCCTATTACTGTTTTGTACTCCAAAATAATTTTGCTGTGCTACTAATACACCACTGCTAATAGTTAATAAAAAAGAAAGTATTAATACTTTTTTCATGAATCTTAATTTAAAAGTTTAATAAAAAAATTTAACTCAAAAATAGAGAAATAATATTTATTTACCTCTTTTTGAAAGGGGACAGTCCCGTAAATTCAAATTAAATTGTAATTTAGGTGTATGAAATGCTTAATAAATAATTAATGCTGAAAATTTACCTGACTCTTCCCCTTATTTTTTTCTGTTGGTTATTTTTAGTCAATATTAGTTCAGCACAGAGTTCTGGAGATATTTGGTTGTCTACAGGCATTCAGAATTTATCAAGCAGAGATGAAGGATTTTCATTGATGAAGTATAAAGGAAATAAAACCACCAGTACTGTAGGTTTCAATCTGAGTAAAAGAAACAAGACACAGTGGTTTCAAGGAGATTTCTCTTACGGTGTATTGACCAATCAAGTAGGGGGGACCTTGAATGAAATGGGGGTTAATTTTATTACACATACCTTTTATCACAAAGTTAAATCTCCTGACCGTGGGCTTCATTGGGGTTGGGCCAATAAGAATACCTTTCATATTCGTAGCCACAACAATTTTAGCAATTATAATTTCCGTTATGATTATTTCAGTGCTTTAGGACCATCTGTCAGATACATTTTACCATTTGTGTGGAAGAAGAAATCTTTTGTTTGGCAAAATGGGACCAATTGGCAACTTATCGGTTTGCAAGTCAAATCAGGCTATATTGGAGCTGAGCCTGAGGACTATCTCAAAGGGGAATCTCTAGCCAATAATTTTTTCAATACGGTGAGGCCTTTTATTCCGGTGAAGGATCTTGATTTGGGATTTTCTTCTTCTCTATTTTGGAAGTTACCTACCAACAATCAACTGGGAATTAGGTATCAATACAATTATTCCAAATTGTCAGGAATTAAGGTGGTTCACCGCTTGGATCAATCTCTTGAACTGGTTTTAAATGTTAGGTTATGGTAAATAAAATAAACTTATGCCTAATCGCATTGCTTTTCTTTTCTTCCTGTGAGCAATGGGTGATTCCTGAGGACCCTAAATCCGAGCCCTTGGATATTTTTGACAGCCTTTGGGAAGATGTGAATGAACGCTATTCGTTTTTTGATCATAAGGAGATTGACTGGGAGGAAATAAGGACTACTTATAGGGCAAGAATCACAAACAGCACTGGCTCTAAAGGCTTGTATGATGTTTTGGCTGACATGCTATTTGAATTAAGGGATGGGCATGTTAATCTCAATGCAGGATTTGACAATAGTCGAAATTGGGAATGGTACCAGAATTATCCTGATAATTATGACCAAAATATCATAGATGAAAATTACCTAAGAAAGGACTTTTGGATCAGTGGTCCGTTTATCCATCAATTTCTTAACGATGTACTCTATGTGAATTATAGGTCTTTCTCCCAAAATATATCAGAAGGAAATCTTCAGATAATTTTGGAAAGAGCCAAACAAGGTCAGGGATTAATAATCGATGTAAGGAACAATGGAGGGGGTAGCCTAAAGAATGCTTATACCCTGGCTTCCGGATTTACAGACAGTGAAGTTTTGGCAGCTAAAAAGCGCATAAAAAATGGAAGTGGAAAAGATGACTTTTCTTCTTGGGAGGATTTAAGTGTTCCTGCAGGAGAAAATGTATATACTGGTCCAGTGGTGGTGCTTACCAATAGAAGGTCCTACAGCGCCACTACCTTTTTTGCTCAAATGATGAAGGTGTTGCCACAGGTTACTATCGTGGGTGATCAGACTGGTGGCGGAGGTGGAATTCCTGTTTTTGGAGAGTTGGCTAATGGTTGGACTTATCGATTTTCAGGTACGCAAACCATAGACTTAGAAGGTAGGCAGATCGAGGATGGGGTCCTTGCTGATGTTCGTGTTGATTTAAACCCTGTTAATATAGCAAGGGGTGAAGACAATATAATCACAAGGGCCTTAAGAGTGATTTATGAGAATAATTAGCTAAGGTCATTTATTAGGATCCCGCTTGATGTTTTGTGTTCATTTTGGCCTTAATAAAATCTAGCCACAGGAAAGTTCCTGTGGCTAGATTGTTTTAGAAGCGTTCACAGCATCATGGCCCCGTTTTTAGTTTGCTGCATAAGGCAACTTTTTAAAGAATTAGATTTGTCATTTTCAAATGCTATTCTCCTTTTAAATAAGCCAATAAATCAGCCAATTCCTGATCACTCATGTTTTGTTCCAGGCCATTTGGCATCAGAGACATTCCCGGGTTTTCTATGCTTTTTATCTGCGTGCGTAGTATGTTTTCTTCCGTTCCATAAGCTGTTTTTAAACTTAAAGAATTTGAAGATTCTGCAGCAATTCTTCCTGTGACCTGTTTGCCTTCATGCGTTGTTACAGTAATAGCTTGGAACCCAGGATACACTTCATAATTGGGTACTATAGTGTGTAAAAGTACAGCAAGTGCAGGCTGGTTGCTTATACCTGATAAATCTGGCCCGACATTCCCGCCTTCTCCTGCATAGGTGTGGCAGGTGGCGCAATTTGCAGTAAAAACTCCTTTTCCGTTTTCAGCATTTCCTTTTATATCAAGTACCCGCTTATGATCCTCATAGACTTTCATTCTACCTCCTGATTCCAATTCCTTGAAAAGAATTTCTGCACGTTTTCTAACTTTCGCATCGCTTACTTTCATTAAAGAAAGTCTTGTGGAAGATGATATTTCTGCCGGGTTAATTTTGCTTTCTTCGATTGATTTTAATAACTGGTCCCGTAGGATAGGCCTAGATACAAGTGTGGCAATCACAGCTCCTTTTGTTTTGGGAGTATAAGCTTTCCATGCGGTTGTTTCTGTTAGTATTTCTCCCGCCTCAGTACTGTTTAAATTCCCGAGGGACTGAATAGCAGCCAATTGGATTTCAGAAGGGTTGTTTGGAGAAATCAATTCCTTAAGAGTAGATTCTGTTTTTCCCGGAGAAAAATAGCTAAGTAAGGCTGTTGCTTGAATACGAGAAGTTAAGCTGTCTTCAGCCGAAGAAGCTCTTTTTGCAGTCTCCTGAATCAAAGCATTCAATTGTTCCTTAGATTTTGTATAAGTATCCAAATAATTTTTTTCTGCACCCTTTACATGTCCTCTTTCGCTACCTTTCAATAACCCAAGAAGCAAAGAGAAAGTAGGATTGTTCCATTCGCTATTAATAGAGGAGTCAATTAATCCTTTTAATTCATTGGTCGAAACTGAACTGCCTATTAGTTCACCTAACTCTGACCACATTGGTAATTGGTTGAATGTAACTTGCTCCTTTTCTGCTTCTAAAATTTTTAGAAATTCGATCTCCTGTCCATTTAATGCCGTCATTACTGCAGCCCTTGTCCATGGGTCCGATGCGTCTTTTTGAGCTATTTTTGCCAAGTAAGGTAACCACTTTTCCTTATTGTCTGTGCCAAAAGTTATTGCTGTCAGAAACCTGACTCTGGAATTGCTGTCAGTGGCTCCTTTTATTAAACTTGCGGCCATTTGATCTGAAATATTTGGCCTCAAGCCTATAATTGAAATGATCTGTTCTTTAATGACTGGTTCATTATCATTGTAAATGGTGGCCAACATTTGCTCATCCAAAGCATCGAAATGATTCAATAACCAGATGGCTTTTACTTTACCTTCATTCAACGTTTTAGATAAAACCATTTCTTTAAGGTTGGCAATGATTCCAGTAGGCATTTTTTCTAGAATTAACCTAAAAGCTATACTTCTTTCCCATTCATCATTGGAGGAAAGTGCTGCAATCAGCATCTCATTGTTGCTGTCTGAAGTAGTGGGGAAAATTGTTTTTTCCTTAATGTATTCAAACTTGTCATTGCTAATTCTATAAATCTTACCTTTTCCCTTGCCACTTTCAAAGTCCAGTGCTCCTCTAGTTTCTTCAGGCACATAAGAAGGATGGTCGATTACCTTCCTGTACATGTCTGCCAAGTACATGGCTCCTTTAGGCCCATGAGCCAGGAAAACCGGGTTGAACCAGGAGTCTGATGAAGCTAGAAATTCCCAATCTTTATGAACCCTTTCAGAAATGAAGGTGGCTCCATTGTCTTTAACCGATTGCCTTTGAACCAAATTTTGTGCTGGCTCACAGATAAATGCATCGCCTTTATGACTAGTGGCAAGGCCCTCACTTTCAAAAATCAAAGTCCCGCAAGCAGAGGTGAAAGTTCCTTGATGGGATAAGCCCATTAATTTGGGAATGTATTCAGCGGTAGTTATGCTTTGACTTATAGGATACACAAATCCCTCTGCTTCTGCGGGAGATACATTCTCAATGGTTTTGTTAAAAAGTAGGTTGGGATTATTGCTTAATTGATCAGGTTCCATGACAATATGCTGTAATGGATGTCTGTTACTTGAGCCAAATCTTCTACCAAAAGCGTCAAATGCAAGGCCAAATTGACTTTTTCCACCTCGTGTTTGAAATTCTAAAGTTTCGGGATGAAACCTTCCGTCTGCGCCATTAAAGGAGATAGGCTTTCTTTCAGGATGGGCTGGGGAATATACCTCTCCGCCATTAAGTCCACTTGTCACATAAATCCAACCATCTAAAGCCAGAGTTGGGTGACTTGTTCGTATTTGTGCTGTTCTATTGGCATTAAAACCAGTTAGTACGATTTCTTGAATGTCAGCTTTACCGTCACCTGTGGTGTCTTTGAAATAATAAATATGTGGTGCGCAGGTTACAAAAACGCCACCCTTCCAAGCCATGATTCCGTTGGGGTAAGTAAGTCCCTCTACAAAGACACTTCTTTGGTCGTATTTACCATCCCCATCGCTGTCAACTAATCTTGAAATTTTCCCCAAGGTATCAGGGTTTTTTCCGTCCATTGGATCCGGATAACCGGTGTTTTCAGCAACATAGAGCACACCTTTTTCGTCAAATGCAAAAGCTGAGGGGTCCGCTACTAAAGGGTCAGCAGCAATCAAATCAATCTGTAAGCCAGGTTCTAGCTGGAAGGCTGCCATTGAAGATTTTAATGCTGAAGAATCCTCATAAGTATAGAGAGGTGAATTAACAGGGTTGTTTTGAACTTCAAAGACTGGAGAGCTGTCCTCCATTTTCTTTTCCTGTTGACAGGAAACTAATAAAGTCAAACTGATAATTAAAGGCCAATTTCTTGACGGTAAAAGAATGTTTAACATGCTTTTAAGTTTTATTAATTTGCAATACATGAAAGGTGGATTATTGAATTTGAGGGGGTACATTGCCATAATTCCAAGGCTCACCTTTAAAAGGAGGTGCTTTCTCGAAGTGTGGAATGGAGCCTGGTGTAAGTCGCTTTATTAGTTTAATGCTTTGATCTACAATTTGATTGCCGGCCGTGATTTCCAAATTACTATAGGAGGTAAGTCGGGTTTCATATCCACCGCCATTGGAAGAGAAAGCCTCCAAAGTAGGCACATAGCCTACACAATCATTGGCCATACTTACGGGGAAGGTAAACGGAAATTGACTTTCTGCTTTTATCTTAAGCCCCAATTCACAGAAGAATTCTGCGGGATTACTGACGAGTACCAAAGGCCCCAACTGTATGGTTTGAATCTCTACATTATGACTGGGCTTTTGTTTTACCCAGCTGTCTAGCATTACTGTTTCTTTGGCAAAGACCCAATCCGTTTTGCCGACTTCATCTGGGCTTTTCTTAACCATTGCCAGGCTTTTTTCTACGTTTTCTTTGGATGGAATTCGCCTTTTTATATCGATAAACGCTCTTGTGCTATTTATAGGGAAGTGAATACCTCTCGGTATAGATAATAAGGTTTTAACTGCTTCTGCGCCTACATTGGCACCAACAAATCTTGCCCACTCTTCTCCGGATCTATTTTTATATGGGTTTCGGTTATTTACTTGAGTCACGTCACCACTTGCTCCCTGAAGGAAAACTACCACACAGTCTTTTCCCATGGCACCTTTTATGGTTTGTTCCATATAATATACCCAATTGGCGGATATACCACCGGGATTGGTGGTAGAGTGGCAAGCGAAGTTAACGATACAGCCAATACATTTACCATCTTTACTCCATGCGCCAACAACACCTACCTCGGGATCAATAGGGCCTGCTACTTTTGAAATTTCAGGATTTAACTGTCCTGGATGGGTATAAGTCCTTCCATTCTTCATGAAAAACCGTCGGTTAAAAGAAACTTTTTCCTCATTTCCACTACCTATGCCAATTTCCACATCTTCAAGCCCTTCAAGCGCCTTTAGGGCTGTTTCTATTGTAGTCTTTTTAGTGTTGGCCAAATATTTTGGGTCTGCGCAGGAAGACTGTTTATAGGCAAGGTCTTGAATAAAAGGATTTGCATGGTCATATTGACCTGGCATGACCATGGCGGTAGGTCCTGAAGAATGAGAATGAGAAGCGGAAATCATGATCTCATCTTTCGAAATAGCATATCTTTTCCCTATGCCTTCTTTAATTTCATCCACCCAAGGTTGGTAAATAGCCAATGCATCGAAGCCTATAACCAAGGCTTTGTTCTCCCCACTTTGAAAGGCTGAAACCCTGACCTTACAAGGGTCATGAAAAGTCTTATGGTAACCTTTACCATAGTTTCCGGGACTTTCCATGCCTATTTCAGGAGAAATATCTCCATCGGCAAAGGCGGCTTTTACCGGGGCCTCTACAGATGCAGCACTTATTGGGCTTATTCCAGTTGCTGTGGACTGGGCTGTGGTTAAGGATAAACTTAATCCTGCGGTTAGTAGACTGGTTTGTTTTAAGAATTTTCTTCGTGATGGTAAATCACTTGTTGTAATTTTATGCATAACTAATAAAATTGGGGTTGTTTGTGGTTAAGTGTACGTTACCAAAAGTAGTTGAAAAACATGGTTAAGATACTGGAAATGATTGAAATTTCCATTGATTTTATGTAAAAATTGCTAGTTTTTTACCATCAGTAACTTTCCTGACTAACATTTTATTTGGGCTCAATAGTTGTTCAAGCGGATAATAATTTGTTTTGGGTTTATAGCTAGGCCCTTGACTAATCTGTTGTTTTTTTACTTTCCTTTTAATAATGAGCAGTAGAATTTAAAGCCTGATTTAGGCGAATTAGGTGATTCTTTAAGTGGATTGTTTTTTTAGTAAAACAGGTCTTTAGAAAATTTTAACCATATAAAGTCTCCTAAGCTCAAGAAAATGCTAATTTTAGCCTGTCACATACAAGGAGTATGGCTTAAATTTCTCAAATAATGTTCCATCTGGTAATAAAGTGACTATTACCTTACTTCGGATATAATTGTATTATTTACGGTAACTATGATCTTCACACAAGAAAGTCTTTCCCTTTTTAAAGGGCTATCCTTAGACAATGTTTCTCTAAAGGCCTATTTCAAGCGAATTGGTTATGAAGGGAAAGCAGAAAAAAACCTTGATACAATAAAAAAGCTTCATTATCTCCATCCACAAGCTATACCCTTTGAAAATATTAACCCATTTACTGAAGAACCTGTAGTACTTACTTTGCCCGCTGTATTTGAAAAAATGGTAAAGCAGGGAAGGGGTGGGTTTTGTTTTGAACAAAATTTGCTTTTCGGTGCGGTTTTAAATACAATTGGATTTGATGTTGTTGGCTTATCCGCTAGGGTTTTTTGGGAAATAGTTGTTGGGGAAGTTCGTCCAAGAGATCACATGTTATTGCTTTTAAGCTTAGATGGTGTGAAATACTTGTTGGATGTTGGTTTTGGTTCAGCATCTTTTTCAGCGCCTTTGGTTTTGAATAAAGAGGGGATTCAAAACACAGGGGATTATGAGTACCGCATTAGCTATGTTTCTGAATTTCACTATTTGGAAATAAAGATAAAAAATGACTGGAAACTGATGCATCGATTTGGGCTTGAACACCAAATGTTACCTGATTATGAAGTGGTAAGTTGGTATTTGTGTACCCATCCCACATCCGTCTTCATTAAAGATTTAATGGTGGCAAGAAGTTTTCAGGGAGGGAGATATACCCTTTTCAACAATCAGTTTACAGTTCATAAAAAGAATGAGGCCAGTACCAAAAAGAAACTTGATACTGCAGAAGAGATAATGGATGTTCTAAAAGAGAAAATGCTAATAAATCTTCCTGAGCGTGATAAGTTAAAAGATAAAGTCCAAAGGTTGTTAAAAGAGATACAAAACAGTTAGGAAATAAAAAAAGGCCTCTTTTTACGGAGGCCTAAAAAATTTTAGCTGTTATTTAAATTCCAGAGAATTAAAAAATAGATCTAAATGGAATTTTTCTATCAATAAAAAAATAATGGTCTAGTTCATGTAAATTTGATGGTATTCAGTTTCAGGTTCTAATAATTGAAAATTTAAAGAATCTTCTTTTTTGTTGTTTTCAGGCATTCTTCCAACTTTCCAGTTTGCAGGTTTATGAAATTTTCCTTCTCTCTTGAACTGATCAAAGTTTTCAGGATCATCAGCAGCATTCCTTATTGCTTTAATAGTAAATAAAAGTCCTAATGCTACTCCAAGTACTGCGTATATTAATATGTAAGTGCTCATGCGCTAAATTTTTATTTTTCAAGGCTTTCAATCTGCCGAATGATTAAACTTCTAAGTTCCTCTCTTTCCGTCATTCAGAATGATTGATTAACATTTCAAATTTAATGAAATTTTATTACATATTTCAATTAAAAATAGTTGTTTTTTTGAATAAAATTTTGTAAATATAAAATAGTATTTTGTTGTATTATTTTTGTATTTCATACTAGCCTATTTTAATTTTTGTACTGAATGTTTATTTTCAAAGTCCTGAAAGCTTCTATTTAAGGGTTTTATATTGTTATCAAACTTTGCTAAAAGACGATCTAATTTCTTAAAATATCGGAATGTTCATAATCAGTTTCAAAATTAAATTCTGTAATATTAGACTTAATAGAAATTAATTGCAATGCTGAGGAGTGGTGACCTGTTCATCTTAGGTTGGTATGGTTTCAAAATCATTCTGAGGGGTTTCTTTTATTGTAAAAGAGGTAAAACCCTACTCCTCCATTATTTTATATTGCTACGAATACATGAAATACCTATCAGTAAGCTGGCCTTACAGTGCTCATTAAAATGCATGGCTATAGCAGTCCAGCTCCAAAGCGGTATCTGTATATGTGTTGCAATTCACATCAATCCAAGTGGCTATTTTAGATTATTTTTTGTTAATTGACCTTGTTTAGATCTAAAGATGTCTTTAAGGCATTTTAAAGAATTGAAAAATATCTTCCAAATTGAAAATTAGTTAGAACCTATTGACCAAGAATAGCCTGAACATGGCCAAAGGGAGTTAACTTAATAGAGGAATTAGTAAATGTTATAGTTATTTCGAGTTCAATACAATAATTAACCAATAAAAGATGACTGAAAAGAAAAAATCCTCTTTGTCCAGAAGAAAGTTTATGGGCACAGGTCTGCTTACAGCAGCAAGTTTAGGGGTGTTGCCACAAGTGAGTCTTGGCAAAGAAGCAGCTAATACTAAAGAAGCGAATGAAACTTTGCGATTGGGTTTCATTGGACTAGGAAGACAAAACAATGGGCTTCTTGGTAGCTTTATTACTTTACCGAATATAGAAGTGGTAGCCGGTTGTGATGTATATGATGACAAAAGGCAAAGATTTTTAAATCGAACCAAAGATTATTATAAAGGAAAAGGCAAAACTGTAGAAGTAGAGGTATATGAAAATTACCACGATCTACTTGCCAGGAAAGATGTAGATGCAGTGGTAATTGCAAGTCCAGATCATTGGCACGCCTTGATGGCCATCGATGCATGTAAAGCTGGTAAAGATATATACTTGGAAAAACCCCTGACCTTTACCATTAAAGAGGGGCAGGAGTTGGTTAAAGCCGTGCGTTCCAATAGCATTGTTCTGGCAACAGGAAGTATGCAACGTTCTTATGATAACTTTCAGCATGCAGTCAGAATGGTACAGAAAGGAAGATTAGGAGCAATCAAAAAAGTTTATGCTTGTGTAGGAGGGCCTCCAAAGCCTTATGATTTACCGAAAGAGGATATACCTGCAGGACTTAATTGGGACATGTGGTTAGGCCCATTGGCTGCAGATGTACATTTTAATAATGACCTCAATCCCCCTATTTCCATCAATCCTCCAGAGAATGAAAAAGTGTGGGGAGCTTGGCGTTGGTACAAAGAAACTGGTGGAGGATTGACCACAGACTGGGGGGCTCATATGTTTGATATTGCGCAATGGGCAATAGGAATGGATAGAAATGGGCCAGTTGAAATTATACCGGCTGGATATAAAAACACCAAACATCTGACATTTATTTATCCAAATGGTGTAACCGTAACAGAAGAACCTTTCGATAAAAAAGAAACAAGGGGATGTAAATTCGTTGGTAAGGATGGCTGGATAGAAGTTTCCAGATCACATTACGAAGCTTCAGATCCTAGCTTGTACCCATTGATTGGAGAAGGTGAGGACCTGAGAGGTGGCGGAGGTACAGCGCATCATATTGATTTTATAGAATCTGTACGAAGAAGAAAAGATCCAATAGCACCAGTAGAAATCGGTCATAGTACCTGTACTACTTGTAACCTTGGTAATATTGCTTATGACTTGGGTAGACCATTAAAGTGGGATCCTGTGAATGAGAAATTTGCTAATTCGGATCCTGAAGCCGAGAAGCAGCTTCATAGAACTTACAGACCTGGATACAGGTTGTAAAATCAAAAAAGCGAAACCATAAAGGTTTCGCTTTTTTTTATTGTCCTAAGGTATATTTATTTACTTTATAAATAGCAAAAGTACTATAACTACAAAATACATAAACTTTGAACCAAGCTTTAATAGGGCCAGCGTTTATGGCTATTATAATAGTGAATTTGGGTTAAACCCGGATTATGTAATAGGATTTCTCCGTCCTGACAATGGTCAGGGGTGAAGCCTGTCCCGTGTTTACGGGAAGTGTTGCAATCGCAAGAAAATCAGGCTGTTTGGATATTTTAGCATAGCACCGCTCTATTGAAATTGAAAGTAGCAACGAAGTGACTGATTTTAAGGGGATTTCAGGGTGTAGTTGATTGGCTGTTGCATATTTGGGTTTATTAATTGAGGGGTAAATTTTTCTAATTAAATAAAATTTCTAGGAATACTTTTTACAATAAACTCCTTGTCTTATTGCGCAATAAAACTTGCAAGATTACCAATATATGGTGCTATGAATCTTGAGAAAACGCATTAATTTTAATTAAGGCCTAAATTTCCTTCCAGAAGAGATTATTATCAACGGAAAAACGAACTTAAAAAAATAACTGAAACTATAGGGATGCAATTAAAGGTTAATTAGTTTTTCAATTATAGGTAATAAGAATTGAAACATTCGATAATTACCAAGGTCATTGAAATGCGTACCATCCACAGTGGCTTCGTTATCAAGTCCAATTAGCTCTTTGCTAAAGATATAGTGGGTATTTTTGTTGTTCTTTTTTGCATCTAGGTATACTTTTCTGAGGGCATTGTTTTGATTCTGAATGTAGGACAAGGTGCCAAAAATTTTTGGATCATTTTCTTTGAAATAGGCATAATCCCTGATAATGGTTTCCACCAACACAATAGGAACGGAGTCATCAATATTTCTGATAAAAGCGATTGTCTCTGGTAAATTTTTCAGTATGGTGTCAGGTGCTGAGTTAGGTGTGCAATCCAATACGATAACAGAAGGCTTTGAGGGCATGATAAATTGCACGACTTCTTTTTCAAATCGACCATTTCCGCTAAACCCAAGATTGATTACTTCTTTGTTGATTTCTCTCTCTAATAAGGCTGCATAGGTAAGTCCCGGTCTGGAAGCAGAAGCCCCTTGGGTAATACTCGTTCCATAAAATACTATGGGGTTTTCTCGATCGATAATGGTATCTTTTGGTTTGGTGATGCTGGCTTCCTCTTCTATGCCGATTTCAAGTTTCTCTACTCCTTCGTACAGTGGGAGATTTAGCAAATATTCCCGATTTTCTCTGGTCATACCTGTAATCACAGTAGCCTCATTGGACACTTCCTTACCAGGAATGGCAACCCCTACAAATTGCCATCTACCTTTAGTATAAGCGTATAAATCCAAACCATTGCTGGCAATTGGAGTCATATTGCCTTTGACCTTATTGTTCTTCAAGGTCCATCGGATTTTTATTGTAGATGAGTTAGAGGTAAATCGGATAGCTATTCCTGAAGAATTTGTCGATAGTGACCAAACGGCTGGTCTAACTGATTTGTTTGCCTCTTCTGGTAGTCTTGAATAAGGACTTGTATTAGGAAGTTTGCCGATGATTTGAAAATTGGAAGCATTGTGGTAGCTGATTTTTTGATAAGGTGGGAAATTGTTGGTGAAGGCCGTGCCTGGGGAGTTCAAAAATAAAATTAAGCTTACTGCAAAGATGAGTTTAAATATGTCAATTATTGAGGTTTTCTGTTTTTGCATCTTTCGAAGAATTGTTTTTTTAAATATAACAAGAAGAAAATGATTAAATAAGACCGAATAATACTATTTAATTAGTTTAATCATTGATGATGAAAAAGTTAATCATTGATAAAATTTATGTTAACGGTAACAAAGGTTTTAAATAGTCATATTTTATCTATTTTTTAAAGTGTTTCTCAATTGGATGACCGTTCAATATTATAATTGGTTAATAGTATTTGTCTAGATTTTTATCGGTGTTTTTTGTGATTAATGCAAATTAATTATTTTATAATCTGCTTCTTGTTTTGGAATTAAAATATTAAATTATTAACTAGTGCCTATACTGTTAAATAAAAATATAAACAAAACTAAATTACTTATATGAGAAAATGTATTTAAAAGAATGACCAAAATCGAAAAATTAAAGGGTGGGAAAGCCTATTCTTTAGTGAAACAACTCTAAACACTACAAAATCAAAAACATGAAAAATGAAAAAAATCTACTAAAAACTGGCTTTGCAATAAAAGGAATATCAACTTTTATTCAGGTTATTGCCTTAGTATTTCTATTGATTTCAGTACCAATTTACTCCAGTGCTTTTGGTGCAATAGTCAATTCAAAAAATGAAGATTTGAGGGAATACTTAGTTGTTACTGGAAAGGTGGTTGACACCAATGGTGAACCTCTGCCTGGGGTTACCATTACGGTGAAGAGCTCTAATATTGGTACCGTTTCAGATATAGAAGGGAACTATTCGATAGACGTTTCAGCCAATGCCACGCTGGTATTTTCATATATAGGTTTTGAAACCCAAGAAGTAAATGTTGGGAATCAAAGCACCATAAATATTACCCTTAATGAAGATATAGGGGATATGGATGAATTCGTAGTAACCTCTTTGGGTGTACCTAAGGAGCCTAAAGCTCTTGGTTATGCAACTACTACCATTAAATCTCAAGAATTGGTGAAGGTGGGTACTCCGAATATTGCTACCTCTTTGTACGGAAAAGCACCCGGTGTTAGAATTCAATCCGGTGCAGGTGGAGCAACTTCGGCTGTTAATATTACCATACGTGGTATCAATTCGATCACAGGAAGAAACCAGCCTTTGATTATTTTGGACGGTGTGCCTATCCGTAATGAAGAGGTGACGAACAATAATTACTGGGGAGACCAGAGATTGCGTGGAAACGGGCTTCTTGACATCAACCCGGAGGATATTGCAGAATTGACAGTGCTTAAGGGAGCTTCCGCTGCGGCACTGTATGGTTCTGAAGCGGTTAATGGAGTAATCATGATTACAACAAAAAAAGGATCAACCAAAGGATTTAGAGTGGATTTTAATGCCAATATTTCCATGGATAAGATTGCTTATTTGCCAAGGTATCAAAACGTTAGAGGACCTGGTGCTCCCAATCATGTTTTTGATGTGGGGCAGAATGAAGACGGTTTCTTCACCTATGAAGATGGCACCCTTGGTTTACCAAGTACCAGCTTGAACTTCGGGCCTAAATTTGATGGTCGCATTGTATACGGCTGGGATGGGGTAGAGAGGCCTTATATGGCACAGGAAGATAGTTATGCAGCTTTATTTAATGATCCGGTAAATTCACAAGTAAACGTTGCCATATCCAATTCAACCGATGTCGCAGATTTTAGATTATCATTGACACGTCAGGACAATGAAGCGTTAAGTTTAAACTCTAAAAACAGCAAAAATATCGCTAACCTGAACTCTACATTTAGAATTTCTAAAAAAGTGCGTACAGACTTGATGATAAATTACATCAACCAGTACACTGCTAACAGACCTTATTCAGTTGATCGTTTGATTAATAATTTTGGTGGTATGATGTCCCGCTTTGATAATGGTGCATGGTATCTGGATAAGTACAAGACAAGTAGGGGTTACCGTTATGTGACAGGGAATGGTCAGAGTTTAACTCCTGAAGAGAACATAACTAGAAACGGGTTTATGGACGCCATTGGGGACTATATATGGAGGGTGAACGAACACCAGGCTTCAGAACTAAGTAATCGTGTAATTGGTAGCATTACCAACCATTTCGATATCACGGATGAACTATCTTTGAGGGCAAGGTTATCAACAGACTTTACTTACCGAAAAAATGAAAATGAAACATCTTCTACCAGGCCATTGGCATTTGGACCTTCTGGTGGTTTTAGTATGTCGAATGAAATCTTTAGCATTTTGTATGGAGACTTGTTACTAACTTATAGAAAGAAACTAACTGATGAGGTGACCTTAAGTGCCATGGCGGGATATACAGCCAATAAAGAATCCTATTCTTCAATTTCCAGAGGAACCAATGGTGGCCTAAGTACAGAGAACCTATTTGATATTGTGGCTTCTGTCAACCTTCCAAATAATGGTTCTAGTAGAACATCACAAGTAATAGATGCTGCACTTGGAACGGTTAATTTCGATTATAAAGGGTTTTGGTTTTTAGAAGGGACGATCCGACGAGACCGTACGTCTACTATGAATCCGGATAACAATGCCTTTGTTTATCCATCTGCCAATACCAGTTTTATTCTTTCTGACGCCATTGAATTACCTGGATTTATTAACCTTGCCAAGATAAGAGGTTCCTGGGGTATAGTGGGTAATTATCCGGATGTTTATAGGGCTAATATTGCCTATAACCAAAATACCTTGGGAGTTCAGCAGACTGGCGGATCACCTGTGTTATATACAAATATTTCAAGTAGTTTTGGTAATGACTTGATTAGGCCTGAGCAGAAGCACGAATTTGAATTTGGCTTCGAAAGTAGATTTCTTCAAGGAAGGTTAAACCTTAACTTCTCTTACTATAACGCACAGATTAGAGATCAAATTCTGCCATTGACCCTTCCATCTACCGCAGGAGCCAGTTCTGTTCTAGCTAATATAGGTACACTTAGAAATAAAGGTATTGAAATCAGTCTTGACGGAACAGTTTACAAAAGCACTAATCTCGAGTGGACAGCAGGAATTAATTTTTCACGCAATAAAAACGTGGTTGAAAAATTGGCCAATAATGCTACAGAGCTTTTGCATGCAGATTATGATGGCAATGCAGCCCAGTTAAGGTCTGTGGTGGGACGTCCCATGGGAGATTTCTATGCAAGACCTATTGAAACCAATAGCAATGGTGAAAAAATAGTCCAACCAAATGGATTGTATAAAATCGACCCTAACAGTTGGATTCGTGCGGGTAATGCCATGCCAAAAGCTGTGGGGGGTGTGTTTAATACCCTAAGATACAAAAACTTCACCTTTGATGTAATGGCTGATTTCCAAATAGGCGGACATGTAATGCCAACCGGTGTAAACTGGATGATCAGTAGGGGGCTTACTGAGGAAAGCTTGAAATATATGGATACTGAAAGTGGCGGTTTGTCATATTATGTGAATGCCGATGGACAAGGTGTGCAGACTAGCGATGGTCAAGGGCCCAATGGAGAAGAAGTTTACCACGATGGGATGTTGATGGATGGGGTAACTTCAGATGGAAACCCTAACACGAATGTAATTTCTCAAGCATTATATTACCAAAGTACCTACAACTGGGGAGGTCCACAATATGGCCAAGCTAGGTATGAATTGTATATTAAGGAAAACACCTACTTTAAGTTAAGAGAATTATCTATTGCTTACGATTTGCCATCACAAATAGCTTCAAAACTAGGTGCATCTAGTCTTCAAGTGTCTGCTTTTGGTAGAAACTTGTTTTTCTTCTACAGAAACTTAAAGGATCTGGATCCGGAAGTCCTGACAGGTGGTTCAAGGTGGGCACAAACACTTACCAGTGCAGGTACCAACCCTGCCACACGAAGTATGGGTCTTATGCTTAGGGCAAGATTCTAATAGTTGTTTACTCTAAAACTTAAGAAATTATGAAAAATAGATTAATAAGCTTTTTCCTTGTGCTTATTGTAGGCATTTCGGGATGTGAATATTCGGAGTTTGAAGACAATTATACTGACCCTTCAAAAGTGTCTGAAACATCTGTAGATAAACAGTTTACAGGTTTTATCATTGCCAATAGGGAGTACGTTCTTCCCAGTTACTGGAATTACTTTGTGGTGTTAAGAATTACACTTAACAGGTATACTCAGGCTGTAGGATGGGCCAATGAAGAAAATCAGTATGTACCGGGTTCTGCAGCAATAAATGACAGGTGGAACAATTACTATCAGTTCTTGGCCCAATACAGAGAATTGGAAAAAGTATACAATGGGCTTTCAGAGCTCGATAGGCAAGATAATAGGATCTATATGATTACTGCTGCTACTTACCTCTATGACCATACCCAAAAAATAGTGGACCTTCATGGAGCCATTCCTTTTTCTGAAGCAGGAATGCTAAGTACCAATGGTGGTGATTACAGCATGTCTTATCCAGGATATGATGAACCGGAAGCCATTTACACTAAAATGTTAGATGATTTGGCTGGTTTTGCTGACGAACTGAGAACAATGGATATCAACCCTGGAATCCTTACAGGCTTTCAGACCCAAGATTTAATCAATAGAGGGGATATCGATATGTGGTTAAAATATATCAATTCATTAAGGTTGAGGATGTTGAATAGGGTAAGTGCGGCTCCAAATTTTGCATCTAGAGCTGCGACAGAAATTAGTGAGATTTTATCTAATCCTACTAACTACCCCGTGGTGACAACCAATGATGAAAATATTACCTTTCGTATTTATCAATTGGGTACGCTTATAAGTGCAACAAGCTGGCAAGGTGGTTTGGAAGATTGGAATGGAAATGTTGCAGGGAAAGAAATCGTAGATCATATGCTTGATAATAATGATCCAAGATTGACATACGTTTTCGAGCCGGGTGAAGATGCAGAAGGCGAGTATATGGGGCTTGATCCATTATTGAATGGTTCTGATCAAACAGACCTAATCGGTACCAATACACTTACGATCTATAACAGGTCTACCCTTAGTCGAAACCAGTATTTTCCAGGTATGTTAATCAATGCTTCTCAGGTTCATTTGATTGCTTCAGAATTCTATCTCAAAGAAGGACAAGATAGTAAAGCCATGATGCATTATGAAACGGCTATTAAGGAGTCCATTGATTATTATGAAATTTTGAGAGGGATGACTAATACTACCATTTCACCTGATCCTGTGGTTCCATCAGAAGATGATGTGATGGCGTATTTATCAGAAGATGAGATTAGCTGGAGTATGGCAACTTCTGAACTGGAAAAAATGAAATTGATCGCTAGACAAAGATGGTTACACTATAATGTGGTACAACCTCATGAAAACTGGGCAGAAATCAGAAGGAATGATGTGTTGGGTCTTGAGTTTTGGGAAGATCAGTCAAATCAGCAATCCTTACCGCCTAGCAGATGGATTTACCCTGGATCTGAGCAAACTTATAATACCGAAAAATATGAGAGAGTTCAGTCTGATGATGTGCTTTCTAGAAAACTTTTCTGGGATGTTGATTAATTGAAATTAAACGAGCAATGGTAATTAAAATTTTGCTTAATATGATAAAAAGGGTGGCTGTTTAAGCCTCCCTTTTTCGTTTTGATCAAAATGATTTACCTGCCTAGGCATGCAATAGTACTGCTATCACTAGGTGTATTTTAACCCGGATTATGTAATAGGATTTCTCCGTCCTGACAATAGTCAGGGGTGAAGCCTGTCCCGTGTTTACGGGAAGCGGTGCAATCGCGAGAAAATCGGTTTGGAGATTTTAGCATAGCACCGCTATGGTGAAATTGATAACAGTAACGAGGTGGCTGATTTTGAAGCGATTTCAGCACATAATAGATTGTCTATTGCATCTTTCGGGTTTAATTAGGATTAAAAACTTCATTTTCCCAGATTTTTAAAGATCGGGTAAGGTTTTCGAATGTTTCAGGGTAGGAAAATTTTACATTTTTCCTTTCAGAAATATCCGTGGAAAGATCAAACAACAGACCTTCTTTGTTTTTTTCATCAAATAAAATTTTCCAACTTCCTTTTCTAGCTGCTTTAGCTTCAGGTGTTTTCCAAAATACGGTTCTTTCAGGCATTTCTTTCTTTTGTGTGATAACGTTTAGAAAGCTTGATCCATCCAAGGCATGGTTTTCATTTTGATTTGGCATTGGGCTGCCAATTATTTCTAGAAGAGTAGGAAAGATATCCATACTCATCAGGGTTTCATTAGAAATTACGTTTTCCGGTATTTTTTCCGGCCAATAGGCAATGGCCGGAACTCTGTGTCCACCTTCATAGAGGTCTCCTTTCTCCCCTCTCAGAACGCCATTGGATCCCACTTTTGGCCAGGTGGAGCCATCGTAATTAAGGTATTGCCCATTGTCTGAGGTGAAAAATATAAGCGTGTTTTTATCTAGGCCTTCTGCTTCCAAATATTCAACTAGCCTTCCTACATTTTTGTCTAGGGATTCAATCATTTCCTTTAAAATTTCAGGAACATCCTTGGGCTGGTGAGGACCCAATTTACTGTGAGATCCGGGTTTATTGCTGGTAAAATCTTCTCCTTGTATCCGGGTTTGAAGATTTTCATCATCCGGTGATTGCCAAGGGAAATGAACCCCAAGATGGGCCAGGTATACAAAGAATGGTTGCTTTTTATGTTGCTTGATAAAGTCTATCCCATTTGAAGTGATCACATCTGTGGTATACCCTTTTTGAAAAGCCAATTGGTCATTGTGCCACCAGTCCGGATAACCGTAGCGATCGATTTTAGTGAAATAATCACCACAGCCGGAGGTTAGGCCTTTAAATGTATCAAATCCATACCGTGTAGGGTTGGCTTCAGGATGATTCCCTAAGTGCCACTTACCAAAAAAGGCGGTTGCATAGCCAGCATTTTTCAAATAGTCTGCGATGGTTTTAGGTTTAGCATGGCTATTACTGTTTATACCATTTACACTTCCAACTCCTGGTTTTTGCCAGTAACCCGGTAAGGGATCTTCTATACCTACCCTTTGCTGGTAGCGTCCTGTTAACAATGCCGCACGTGTAGGTGAGCACATGGCGCCATTACTGTGAAAATCCGTGAATAGCATTCCTTTTTGAGCCAAAAGGTTTAAGTGAGGAGTATTGGCTTTTCCACCATAATAACCACCTAGGTCTCCATAACCGATGTCATCAGCCAAAATGATGATGATATTGGGTGGTGTAGAATTTTGGGCATGAATAGAAAGAAAAGGAATGTGGAGGTTTAAAACAAAAATCAAGATATAAATTTGTATTTTTTTCATTTTACAGAGGGTAAAATTTTAATTTTTGCTGTTCTGGCATATTATATCATACTGAATTTTTGATGTTTAGGCCATTGTCTATGCAATTGAAAATGCGAGACGAAGTATGGTTTTGATATAAATTTTCTATATTGGTTATTTATAAAATCTTAAAGAAACCAAACCATTTATGAACTTAAAATTACCACTTCAATTAACCTATATTTTGGGTATGTTGCTCCTTTTGGCATCATGTGGCCCAAAGGAGATAAAAGAAGAAGAAAAAGCTGAAAACCCCAATATTGTTATCATTTATATGGACGACCTCGGCTACGGGGACATGAGTGCATATGATGCCGGGACATTGGAAACACCAAACATGGATAAATTGGCAGAAGGTGGGGTGAAATTTACAGCCGGCTATGCTTCTTCTGCTACCTGCTCTCCCAGTAGATATGCCTTATTAACAGGAACCTATCCTTGGAGGAATAAAGATGCAAAAATATTGCCCGGAACTGCCCCTTTGTTAATAGGAACAGATGAAATGACCATACCCAAGATGCTAAAAAGTCAGGGGTATGCCACTGCAGTCGTGGGTAAATGGCACCTAGGCTTGGGAGATGGTACTGTTAACTGGAATGAAAAGGTAAGCCCAGGCCCTAATGAGGTAGGTTTTGATTATTCCTATATAATGGCTGCTACGCAAGATAGGGTGCCTACAGTTTACCTTGAAGACGGATTGGTCCAAGGCTTGGACCCTAATGACCCTATAGAAGTGAGTTATGACAAAAACTTTGAAGGAGAACCTACCGGTAAGGATAATCCGGAAATGCTCAAAATGAAATGGCACCATGGACATAACAATAGCATTGTCAATGGTATTCCTAGAATAGGCTTTATGAAAGGTGGTAAAAAGGCACAATGGGTAGATGAAGACATGGCGGATCATTTCCTTGAGAAAGCCAAAGCATATGTCAAAAAAGACAGGGGTGAACCTTTCTTTTTATACTATGCTCTTCAGCAACCTCATGTACCCAGGACGCCACATCCAAGGTTTGAAGGGAAATCAGGTATGGGGCCAAGAGGAGATGTAATTCTTGAAGCAGACTGGTGCATAGGTGAATTTATAAAAACCCTGGAAGAAGAAGGTCTTTTGGAAAATACACTGATAATTTTTTCCAGTGACAACGGGCCGGTTTTGAATGATGGATACTATGATGATGCAGAGGAATTGGTTGGAGATCATACACCCGCTGGTCCGCTCAGAGGTGGGAAATACAGTTTGTTTGAAGCAGGAACAAGGGTGCCATTTATAAGTTATTGGAAAGGAAAAGCCTTACCAGGAACCACGGACGCCATGGTTAGTCAAATTGATATTTTTAATTCATTGGCCGCTATTTCAGGAAGTCAGGAAAGGACTACAGATGGCAAGGATTTTTCTCAATTGTTCTTAGGAAATGATGGCGAAGGAAGAGATGCCCTGGTACTTGAAGCCACTACCCGCACCGCTTATAGAAAAGGAGATTGGGTACTGATTCCTCCCTATAAAGGCCCTGCTGTAAATAAATTTGTGAATATTGAAATGGGGAATGACTCTGATTTTCAATTGTATGATTTAAGTACTGATTTGGAACAGCAAAATAACCTTGCAGAAGAAAATCCTGAAAAATTGAAAGAACTGTTAGAAGAGTTTATTGCCATCAGGGGTGAAGACTTTGTAGATACCAAAGGACTTGAGTTAAAGTGATCTTAAATGATTTCAGGATTTTGTTCTTAAGCAGAAAAAAATGACCAGATGCTAAAATTTATATCCATTTCTTTACCCATTATAGTATTTTGTTTGTTAGTGCCGGTACTGCTTCAGGCACAGGAAAAACCGCAAGTGATAGTACTTACCGATATTGGGGGAGATACAGATGATGAACAAAGCTTGGTTAGGTTTTTATATTATGCAGACCAGTTTGACATAAAAGCCATTTGTGCTACAAGTCGTCTGGGGCATGGTCAGGACATCAAACCGGAAATTGTTCAGCGCCAATTGGCAGCATATGGGGGGATATACCCCAACCTTATCCTGCATAAGAAGGATTTTCCTCACCCTGATATGCTTACAAAATTGATCAAATCAGGTAATGGTAACTCAGAGGCTTTTGGAGAAGGCTACGATTCCGAGGCCTCTGAGGCCATTATTAAGATTGTAGATAAGAGTAAAGCAATGGTCCATATTCCGGTATGGGGTGGACTGAGGGAATTGGCTCAGGCCCTCTGGAAGGTAAACAATACCCGTGGTAAAGAAGAACTTGATGAATTTTGCAGAAAAATTCAAGTCCATGCAATTGGTGATCAGGATGGCCATAGAAATTACCTTTTAAAAAATTTTAAAGCTTTAAGATTTATTGCCAATGGCTACGCTTGGAATGGTTTTACCGGTATTAGAGAACTATCTACCTTTCGGGGCATGTACATGACCGGTAACCAGCAAATGCAGGATGCAAACTGGGTGAAAAATAATATTCACGGCAATGGACCTTTAAGTGAGTGCTACCAGCTAAACGGTCATGGAACTGACGGTATGAAAGAAGGAGATAGTCCCTCATTCCTTGGCTTGATTGGCAATGGTTTGAATGTTCCGGACCATCCAGAATGGGGAGGTTGGGGAGGTCGATACAGGCTGTTGTTTAACCAACTGTACATCGATGCACCTGATTTTATGGAAGGGACATTGAATGAGAGACATGGAGTGGCCCGGTGGAGAACAGCTTTTCAGTCAGACTTTATGGGCAGGGTTAAATGGGGCGTACTGAGCTATGAACAGGCCAACCACAATCCTGTAATTAATGTAAATGGACATAAGTCGAATGGACCTTTATTCCTGAAAGTTCAACCAGGAATGGAATTGGAGCTGGATGCCTCCGCCAGCACAGACCCTGATGGGGATTCATTAACCTACAAATGGTGGATTTACAATGAGATTTTTCAGCCTGTCAGTCCAGTGGTGTTTAAAGCTTCTTCAGAAGAACCTAAAATAAAGATCGAGATTCCTCCTCTGCCTCTGGGAAAAGAATTGCACCTCATTTTAGAAGTTATGGATAATGGTTTACCTTCAATGTTTGGTTATAAACGAGTCATTATTACGGCTGCAATTTGAATTAATTCCACCAACCTTTATTGGATAAGGAGGGATAATCGAAACACCTAATTTTGTGAAATAAGTCTAAAAATGCAGGGTCTTGCCGTTCTGCTGATAAAAAAAATACTATAAGCCCAAATCTATGCCTATTGCTATGCCATCAATTACTCATAAAATTTTACTGCTATTTCTTTGCTGCAGTATTGTGTTTTCAGTCTACTCTCAGGAAAACAGAAACTTGTTGACCAATGCTTTGAACAGAAAACAAGTAGCGGATAATTTAAATAGTACCAAACAATGGGTCAATTTTCCTGCCTACGAGGACAGAGATGCATGGAATCAAATTACTGAAGAAGTAAGAAAAGCCATGATAAATGAGGGAGAGGCCTACTTGGATTACGATTGGCCAATTGTAAAGGCCAGCATGTACCTTGAGTTTAAACGGACTGGTGACAGAACTAAAGACGCTGCCGTAAACAGTGCCAGGAAGAAGGCCCTTCAAGCACTGATGATGGCCGAGCTAGTGGAGGGAAAAGGCAGGTTTTTGGATGACCTTGTCAATGGTGTTTTTGCTTTCTGCGAACAAACTTATTGGGGAGCCTCAGCCCATTTTTACCTGTATGGATTTGAAGGAAGTATTGCTAATCCTACCACGGTTTTGCCTGATATTGAAGATCCAATTATTGATTTGATGGTTGGAGATATTGCAAATGATTTGGCTTGGACCCTGTATTACTTCAAAGATGCTTTTGACGCAATCAGTCCTATTATAAGCAGAAGACTTTCCTCAGAATTAAAGAAAAAAGTGTTGCAGCCTTTTTATGAGCGAAATGATTTTTGGTGGATTACTGGCTGGGGAGAAGGACGGGTGAACAACTGGACCCCATGGTGCAATTTTAATGTGCTTACTGTATTGTTACTAGTAGAAGATGATCCGATTAAAAAACAGGATGCGGTTTATAAATCCATGCAATCGGTGGATCTATTTATTAATTCTTATCCTGATGACGGTAGTTGTAGTGAAGGCCCTGCTTATTGGGCACATGCCGGTGGCAAAATGTTTGATTATCTGGAGTTATTGGACAAGGCTTTAGGAGGGAAAGTAGCTCCTATTTTTGATCATCCACTAATAGGGGATATGGGGAAATACATCTATAGGTCTCATATTAACGATGGCAGTTTTTATATCAATTTTGCTGATGCTCCTATAAAAATCAAGCATGATCCGGGTAGAATATTTAGGTATGGAGAAAAAATTAATGACCCTATCATGGAGAAGTTTGCTGCCTATTTGGCAAATAAAAGAAGTGAAAAGGATCTAGTAACTTCTGGAACAATAGGAGATAGAATAGGGAATGTGTTTTTGCTAGCGTCCTTAAAAGAATTGCCAGCAGAAGCTCCTCAAGTTGAAGATTTCTATTTTCCTGACTGGGATGTGGTGATAGCCAGAGAAGAAGCAAATGCCAAAGGCTTTTATTTTACCGCAAAGGGAGGGGATAATGACGAACACCATAATCACAATGATGTGGGTTCTTTTATGCTTTATTATGATGGGAAACCTGTTTTTATCGATGTGGGAGTGGGTACTTATACAAGACAAACCTTCAGTCCTGAGCGGTATTCTATTTGGACCATGCAATCCAATTACCACAATCTACCACTCATTAATGGGGTAGCACAAAAAGCAGGTGGGAATTTTAAGGCTACAGGATCCAATTATCGCTTGAAAAATGGTCAGGTTTTTTTTCAGACAAATATTGCGCCTGCTTATCCTAAGGAAGCAGCAGTGAAAAGCTGGGAAAGGTCCTTTGAATTTAGGAGAGAAAATGGTTTGATCATTAAGGATCATTTTGAATTGGATAAAAATGAAAATTCAACAAGCTTTCATTTTATGAGTGCATTGCCTGTTGCCTTAAAATCTCCTGGATTATTAGAAATTACAGGGGAAGGGTTTGAGATTATTACGCACTTTGACCAGAAAAAACTTGATGCCACAATAGAAACAATTGCCATCGAAGACCCAAAGTTAATCTCTAATCATGGAGAGCAATTGTATAGAATTGTTTTTAAATGGAAAGAAGAAAAGCTAAAGGGGGACCTTAAGTTTTCTATCAGTGCTAAAGACTAAGCGGAAATTGGAATGGACTATGATTTTGGCTACATGATAAACGAGTTCAAAAGTCAGGACAAATATTCAATCATTAGATTAACATGTCCTTTTGCTCAAGCATTGTTTATCCGGTCATCCTTAAAATAAGGGCTATAACATAATTTTAGCCCTTATTTCAGTAATTAAGTGATTTTTTCAATTAGATTGTACCTTAATAAATAGATCAATGAAAAATATCACCTATCTCTTCCTTCTTTTGAATTGTATGGCTTGTAAGAATAGCTATAAGGAGGTTGGTAAGCCAAATATTTTATGGATTTCCCATGAAGATCTGGGGCCGATTTATGGGTGCTATGGTGACGAATATGCTTCTACACCCACCATTGACCAGTTGGCAGCCAACAGTATAAAATTTACCCAGGTTTATTCAAATGCGCCAATATGTGCACCAGCACGCTCTACCCTGATCACAGGTATGTACGCTGTTTCCCTTGGCACCCAACACCTAAGATCTGCAATCCCAGTTCCTGAATCAATGAAAATATTGCCTGAAGTGATGCGGGAGGCAGGCTATTATACAAGTAATAATGTAAAGACAGATTACAACTTCAGCCATGAAGGCCGGTGGGATGACAGCAGTAAGGAGGCCCATTGGAGAAATAGACCTGAGGGCAAGCCTTTTTTTAGTGTGTTTAACTTTATGATTACCCATGAAGGTCCTACCAATGCTTTGAGACAGGAGGATACATCTAGCTTAAAAACACATCATGACCCTGCTAAAGCAATACTTCCCCCTCACTTGCCAGACAGTCCCAAAATGCGGGAGATATGGGCTCATATGTATGACTTGCTGGAAGTATTTGATGGGCAGGTAAAGGATTTGTTAGCCCAGCTTGTAGAGGATGGATTACTGGAAGAGACCATTGTTTTTGTCTTTGCAGACCATGGGCATGGTTTACCAGGGTACAAGCGTTGGCTTGACAATGCTGGATTACAAGTCCCTTTTATTCTACATGTTCCGGATAAATACAAACATTTGGTAGCCAATATTTCTGGTCAAGAATCGGACAGGCTGGTTAGTTTTGTTGATTTTGCTCCAACTACACTTTCTTTGGCGGGGGCAAATATTCCTGAAATGATGGAGGGTGTTGATTTCTTAGCCAAGGAAGAAAGCGATTATGTATTTGGCTACAGAGACAGGGCAGATGATTGCTATGAAGTAGCAAGGTCCGTTTACGATGGACGGTATTTGTATATACGTCATTTTATGCCACAGCTTCCTTATTATCAAAATGCACTTATTTTTAATAAAGGGGGGAGTTATGCAGAAATGAACAGACTCAGAGATGCTGGTGAATTAACTGACGCAGCAAAAAAAATGTATGCTACCAAACCCGTAGAGATTTTATATGATTTACAGGAAGATCCTCTGGAACAGAATAACCTAGCCTCTAGGCCAGAAATGAAAGGTAAGCTAGTAGAACTGGCTGTGGAACTCGATGAATGGATGATTCGACATAGGGACACAGGCTTGCTTACTGAGGGCATAATGATGCAGCAGGCAAGCCAATCTAAGGAAAGTGTGTACGCCATTAGTAGGGCTTATTCAGAGGAGTCTTTCAAGGAAGTATTAGAAGTAGCAAAAATGGTTGGAAAGATCACTAACCTTTCTGCCGTCATCCCTTACTTGGATAGTGATCTGGAATCAGCTAGGTTTTGGGGGCTTATCGGAATTGATGCCTATGAGGGCGATATTGGGCGAGTCGTTCCGAATTTAATCAGATTGTTGTCAGATGAAGCACCCGCGGTGGCCATTAAGGCCGCAGAAATTTTGATTAAACGCGAAGAAAATAATGCCGCTTATGAAGTGCTGAAAAACATGCTTTTGCTTGAAGAAGAGGTTCAGGTTTTGCAGGCAGCAATAAGTGTTCGTCGACTAGGCCTTAAAGCAAAACCTTTAATACCCATCATTGCAGAAGAAATTTTCCCCAAATATTCAGGGGAAATTTGGGGGAGGTATAAAAACTGGAGTTATCCTATGTTTATAGGAATGGCTTTAGATCAGGTTCAGATTAATTGCGGAATTGATGTGCCCAAAAGGAAATAGAGAAGACTTAAACCCAAAATCATACAAGAATTCACTTTATTGAAAAAATCATACCCACTTACATATTATACATTATGCTGTTACAAGGAATTGATTGGTTGATATTGGTCGCTTTTTTTGCTGTCTCATTGGGGATAGGATTGTACAGTTCCCGACAATCATCAAAAAACATTAATGAATTTTTTAAAGCAGGAGGTAACCTGCCGTGGTGGATATTAGGCACCTCAATGGTGGCCACCACCTTTTCCACTGATACGCCAAACTTGATTACGGATATTGTGAGGAAAAACGGTATATCAGGAAACTGGGTATGGTGGAGCTTTTTATTAACAGGGATGCTGACCGTTTTTTTCTTTGCCAAACTATGGAAAAGATCGGGAGTGTTGACAGATATAGAATTTTATGAATTGCGCTACAGTGGTAAAGCAGCCTCCTTTTTAAGGGGCTTTAGGGCTATATTTCTGGGTTTATTTTTCAATGTGGTCATCATTTCAGGAGTTTCTCTAGCAGCGATTAAAATTGGGGGCGTATTACTTGGAATAAGCCCCGTAGCTACTTTATTAATATCTGGAATTGTTACCGTTATCTACAGTTCTTTAGGAGGTTTACGAGGTGTAGTATTTACGGATTTTATACAGTTTATTCTGTCTTTGGCTGGCGCCATTGCTGCTGCCTGGGTGGCTGTCAATCATCCTGCAGTAGGAGGACTTGAGAACCTTGTCAATCACGAGCTTATTGTGGATAAACTTGATTTTATTCCTGATATCGCCAATAAAGAAATTTTCCTTACCATATTCCTAATTCCATTGTTTATTCAATGGTGGTCTGTGTGGTATCCAGGTTCTGAGCCCGGAGGTGGGGGCTTTATTGTTCAAAGGATGCTGGCAGCCAAGGATGAAAAAAATGCATTGTCCTCTGTTATGTTTTTTACCATTGTTCATTATGCCATCAGACCTTGGCCTTGGATATTGGTAGCTTTGTGTAGTATAATCGTTTTTCCGGATATGGCTTCCCTACAAGCTGCATTTCCAAATGCGGATGCCTCCATAGTTCAGGATGACATGGCCTATCCTGCTATGCTGTCCTTTATGCCGGTGGGAATTATGGGCTTAGTAGTCACTTCCTTGGTAGCTGCATATATGTCCACACTTTCCACCATGCTCAATCTTGGCGCTTCCTACATGGTCAATGATTTTTACTTAAGGTTTATCAAGCCGGGAAGTACACAAAAGCACCTTGTGGCAGTCGGAAGAATAGCCACTGTTACAATTATGGTTTTAGGTGGTTATGTGGCTTTACATTTAGAAAATGCATTGCAGACATTTAGTATACTTTTGCAAATTGGAGCAGGAACAGGTTTGATTTATATCTTACGCTGGTATTGGTGGAGGATCAATGCCATGAGTGAGATTGTTGCGATGGCAGCTTCCTTCCTTACCGCCTTGTATTTTGCCTTTATTCATCACAATTACTTTGAAGAATTTGCTACCCATGAGGAATTAATTGTAGGGATATTTGTAACTTCAATTTGTTGGATTTCTACAGCTTACCTTTCCACACCTACTGACAAATCCGTTCTTGTTTCTTTTGTGAAAAAGACAAAAGCTCCTGGTCCAGGTTGGAAAAGAATTCACAATTTAATTGGCAATACCGGTGAAAAAGTAGATACCACTGGCTACTTTGACTTTCAGGCAGCGATTCTTGCTTTTGGTGCAGGAGTAATTGGTGTGTTTAGTTTCTTATTCGGTACGGGTAATCTTTTACTTGGAGATCCTCTAAATGGAATGCTTTTAATAGGACTTGCATTTATAGCATTTGGAGCTTTGGTTTACCTAAGGAAACGATTCTAAACAGGGAGTTTTATGTTAAATAAAATAAAGAGATAACCAAAATATGGGTCTCAATGGATTCTTCAGGGAGCTGAAGAATCCATTTTTTTTACCCTTGACTTTACCAAGAATTGGTGAAATCCCATCGAAAGTAGACCAGATACTATTTCTATTCATGAAGGTGTTTTTAGAAATTTGTTTGTGCTTATTTCAATCCATTGTTTATCCAATTCAATTGATCCCAAAGGAGAACAATACTTCGTGGGAATTTTTTTTAAAAATGCTAAAACAGCTGTAGCAAAAATACCAGATGTAACGTCAGGGAATACAGGGAGTATTGAACTCGGTGGTTTTGACTATTTTATTTTTCCATGGAGATTAATGATGTCTTTCAAAGCTTTTATAAAGTTCTTAATGTGTTGGTAATTTGACCGATTATCGCAGTATTATAACTTGCCCTAGGTTATTAAATAGTAAAATGAATATTCAAATTATCGTTTTTTAACTAGCTTTACCAAATTATTTATTGTTTTGCTTATTTGAATAAAAAATGAGGATACTTACAATTGGCATATTTCTATTTTTTCTTAGCACTGTGGGGTTTTCTCAAAAAATCTCAGTAAGTGGAACTGTAAAGGAAGAAGGGACAGGGGAAAACCTGATTGGAGCAAATATTTATGATAAAATTTCCCAAAAAGGGACGATCGCCAATCAATTTGGGTTTTATAGTTATACAACTTCCGGCGATAGTTTAGACCTATATTTTAGTTTTGTAGGATTTCAGGCTAAGCACATTCAATTCAAAGCAAATAAGGATACTGTAATTAATGTGACCTTAGTGCCTGACGGTAATCTTGAGGAGGTGGTGGTTTCTGCTTCAGATATGGACCAAATTCAGGAAGTTACGAGGATGAGTTCCATCAATGTTCCAATAGAGCAAATCAAGGAATTGCCTGCATTAATGGGGGAAGTAGATGTTTTTAAAGTTTTACAACTTCTACCTGGTGTGCAGTCTGGTACTGAAGGAGGAAGTGGTCTGTATGTAAGAGGGGGAGGTCCAGATCAAAATCTTATTTTATTGGACGGGGTGCCGGTATACAATGCCTCACACCTTTTTGGTTTCTTTTCGGTCTTCAATGCAGACGCCATTAATAATGTAGAACTTATCAAAGGAGGTTTTCCTTCCAGATATGGAGGCCGACTTTCTTCAGTGATTGATATAAGCATGAAGGAAGGCAATATGCAGGAATTTAAAGGAGAAGGATCCATAGGATTAATTGCTTCAAAAGTAACTGTTGAAGGACCTATCAAAAAAGACAAAACTTCTTTTATTCTATCAGCGAGGCGTACCTATTTAGATATTTTGGCCCGACCGATTATTAAAGCTGCTACTGAGGGAGATGAGAATATAGGGTATTATTTTTATGACCTTAATGGCAAAGTCAACCATATCATCAATGATAAAAACAGGTTGTACCTGAGTGTATATTCAGGTGATGATAAGGCCTATTCCAAGTTTAAAAACTTTTATGTCAATGACAATGAAAGGACCGATTATGATGAAGAATTTGGCTTGAAATGGGGCAATTTTATCTCAGCCCTTCGATGGAATAATGTTATAAATAGCCGGCTTTTTAGTAATTATACTTTTACTTATAGTCGATACAATTTTGATCTATTCAGTAATTATGAGGAGAAAATTACTGGTTTAGGTGCCACCGAGACTAATTTTTATTCGGACAGGTATTTTTCAGGTATAAGAGATTGGGCAGGAAGGGCAGATTTTGAATTCATTCCTAATCCAGACCATTATTTCCGATTTGGTACCAATGTGATTTTCCATAAGTTCTCCCCAGGAGTTTACGCCAGTAAGAGCAGTACAGGAGACAATGATCTCCAATTGGGTGCAGATGAATTAAATTCAACAGAATATGCGGTATATGCCGAAGACGATATTAATATTACCAGCCGATTGAAAGGCAATTTGGGGCTTCATTATTCAGGGTTTAATACCGACAATCAACATTACAATTCCCTTCAGCCCAGGATAGCAGCAAGGTATTTGGTCAATCCCAGTACCTCAGTAAAAGCTTCCTATGTCACCATGGCACAATTTATCCATTTACTTACCAATGCAGGATTAGGTTTGCCAACGGATCTATGGGTGCCAGCCACAGCTAAAATTGGACCACAAAAAGCCATGCAGGTGGCCATTGGTGGGGTTAAGAATTTCAATAAATTTGAGCTGAGTGCAGAGGCCTATTACAAGACCATGGATGGCTTAATCGAATACAAAGATGGGGCAACATATCTCAACCTGGATGAAGATTGGCAGGATAAAGTGGCTATAGGAGAAGGGGTAAGTTATGGCCTCGAATTATTGCTTCAAAAGAAAGTAGGCAAAATTTCCGGATGGATAGGTTATACCCTTTCTAAAACCGAAAGGAGATTTGACGAGATTAATTTCGGTGAATGGTTTCCTTACAAATACGACAGGAGACATGATGTGAGTTTTGCCCTTACCCATGAATGGAAGGAAAACAAAGATTTTTCGGTGGTTTGGGTATATGGAACTGGAAATGCTGTTTCCCTTCCTACGCAGCGTTATGAAGGGGTATCGATAAACAACTTTGGAAGTACATGGAGATCAGAGTTACAGTATTACGAAAGTAGAAATAACTTCAGAAACAGGGATTACCATCGACTTGATGTAAGTTTCAGTTGGTGGAAGACCAAAAAGTGGGGAGAACGAAAATGGACGCTTGGCATCTACAATGTCTACAACCGGATGAATCCTTTCTTTATGGACATTGGTTATGATCAGCAGAGCAATAAAAAGGTGAAACAATACAGTCTTTTTCCCATTATACCTTCGTTTTCTTACGGGTTTAAATTTTAAATGGACATGAATACATTACTTAGCTATCGAAGATATTTCCTGTTTGTTTTTATAATAGGAGGCCTGTTCATCAGTTCTTGTGAAACCACAGTGGACATTGATATACCTTTTGAAAAACCTCAGGTGACACTGAATTCAACCCTAATTCACAATACCTTTCCAAAGGTAAGACTAACTTATTCCAGACATATTCTTGATAATAATTGGGAATTTGAACCAATAACAACGGCAGAAGTAAAGTTAACTACTGATGATGGTCAATCCTTTTACCTTGGCTATAATGAGGAAAGTGGGGAGTACATTAGTTTGGACTACATGGTGATGGAAGGTAAAGAATATACAGTTGAAGTGAAGGTGGAGGGCTATGACATTATTAGTGCTACAGAAACTGTCCCAATTCATGTCCCAATTAAAGACCTGATTTATAATGGGAGTGCAAAAGTGGATTCTTGGTCAACCAGAGATGACATTACCTTGGTTTTTGACGATGCCATAGGTGAAAATTACTATGAAATTTCAGCTTTTTATTACCGCCAAGGGTCTTATGTTGATCAAGACGGGAATGAGGTCTATTATTCTGATAATCAGCCGATTTATCTGGAGCCAAAAAACCCTGCTTACGAACAAGATTTTTTCTTGGATGGAGCGGTACTTATTGACGATAAATTATTTGATGGTAAAGAAGCGAAAATAGATTTTTTCACCAGTGGTAATTTTATAGAATTAGAAAATGGGGGCGAGGTTCAATTTGTATTGAAAGTGGTGTCTCCAGGCTATTATTATTTCCGTACAACTTCTGGTTTACAGGACTGGAATGAAGGGGATCCCTTTGCCCAACCCGTGCAGGTTTATACTAATATTAAGAATGGTATAGGTATTTTCATGACGGGAAATGTTTCTTCTAAAGAAATGGAGACTGGAACTGGTCAAAACTAAATTCTAAAGAAACTGAAGGCTATCTCTAAATAAAAATTAGTCCTAAAATAAGCTTCAGATTTAGACTTTCTTTTAGGTGCTGTAGCTCACCCGAAATATGCAATAGGCATTCTCTTACGTGCTGAAATCGCTTTAAAATCAGCCACTTCGTTGCTGTTTGGAGATTTCACCATAGCGGTGCTATTCTAAAATCTCCAAACAGCCTGCCCCCGTAAACACGGGACAGGCTTCACCCCTGACATTGTCAGGGCGGAGAAATCCTATTACATAATCCGGGTTCAATTTATGGTGAAATTGTCTTCCGATTGCGTTTAAAATTTTAAATTATCTAAATCGGAAGGAGAGCTGATGGTTGTTTCCTGGTATTGCAGACTCCATCCCATGGAATTGGTTAGAATATAGATCTTGGAGAGTTCATTGATTAGCCTTTCCTTGGCATCATCTTTCAGGTCAGACTGATCGATTTTTGCCTGAACCATTTTATTTACGCTTCCTTTGATCTTGTTATAATCAGCGGCATCAAACTTATTGAAATAATCTTGACTGACATCATAGTATTGAAGGTCAGGGTAAATGTTGATTTCCGGTTCGGGAAGAAATAGAATACGTACTTGTTTGGCCTCCGGGTCTACTTCCGTTTTAATTTGCCTAAGGTCATATGCGATGGTTACTTTCGCATTCACTATCACTAATGCTTTTTTATTGGCAGAGAAGATATCGAAATAATTTTTTTTGGTGTTTTTATAACTCAAAACCTGAGAAAACTGCCCTTCAGTGACAATCAGTTTACCTACCTGTTTAATTTGCTGTTCTAAAAGTGCCGAATTGAGCTGTATTTCTTCCTTTTGCTTGCTTTTGCCCATGAAATACTGAAATGACCAAATGACTGCTATTGCGGTGATGATTCCTGCAAAAAACCTAAACATAAATTTGGATTAAAACATGGATGAACTATTTAACGCTTAAACCCCGAAATATGCAATAGACATTCTATTACGTGCTGAAATCGCTTTAAAATACCCAATCGTTGCTGTTTTCAATTTCACCATAGCGGTGCTATGGTAAAATCTCCAAACAGTCTGATTTTCTTGCGATTCCAACACGTCCGGTAAACACGGGACAGGCATCACCCCTCACTATAGTCAGGGGCAGGAAATCCTATTACATAATGCGGGTTAAATGTGTGATGCTATTTCCCACAGGGGCGATAATTACTTTGTGACCAAAAACAGAAAATCTCATTACACAATTCAGATTTATTATAACAAATGAAAGGAGAATATGATTGCGTTCCAATAAAAAAAAAGTTGAATGACCCACATGGGTTATTTAATTGTGGGAAATTTTATTAGGAAAAACCTTTTAATAAAAGAAATACATTGAATATATT
>NZ_JBSXOH010000062.1:0-6632 GCF_056859355.1 Cyclobacterium sp. L-R | reverse complement strand
AACCCGAAATATGTAATAGACATTCTATTACGTGCTGAAATCGCTTTAAAATCAGCCACTTCGTTGCTGTTTGAAGATTTTACCATAGCGGTGCTATGCTAAAATCTTCAAACAGCCTGATTTTCTTGCGATTGCAACACTTCCCGTAAACACGGGACAGGCTTTACCTCTGATCATTGTCAGGACGGAGAAATCCTATTACATAATCGAGGTTTAACCTAATTCATTATCATAAAGAGAAAACGATAGAAAAGTTCCTATTACATTTAAGCTTTCCAAGCAAAGCTAAATCTCCAGCATTAAATTTAAAATAGACTTATATACAACTTCAATACATCATCCTCTTCTCCTAAGGCCTCTCTCAATCTATCAATGATTCTTTGCATTCTTTTGTAATTCCTGAAAAACCGAATACATGCATAATGATGATCCTTATGGGATATACCTAAATTTAAAGCAGCATTTTCATAATACACATATACCTGTTCAGGGTCTATATCCCCAGGTTCTTTTAACCTATTCTCATTGATCACACCCAATTCAAAATAGGCCTTACCGAAAAGATCCTTGTATTTGGTTTTCAACCAACTGGGCTGGATTTGATTGATGGTCTTTACTAAAACTCGTTCAAAAACTTCCTTAGGTAATTCATCTTTATGTTTAAGTGCAAGGTTAACCCTAACGATTTCAAAAATCATTAGCATCAAAACCTCATTAATCATTATTTTCGGATCTAAAAGCTTCTCCTTATTGATATAATCCCCATTAATTCTAATGTAATCAGTGGTTATAGCCTCTATCACTTGAAAAAAATTGAGATCAAATAGACCTTGAAAACCTTTTATTACCTTTTTAACACCCACTAGATTCAGCGTTTTGTAATAATAATGATTAGCGTCTACAGATTGTTCCATCAGGTCATAAAGCACTGCAATGCGAAAATTCAATTCAATTTCCTCATACCCAGATTCTATTAACTCTTTCAGTAAGGCAATGGAATCGGCATAATTACCCTGATAAAAATGCCGTATAGCAGAAGCCCATGAAATCATTTGTTTAAGTTTGGACCTAAACTCTCCTATGAAGGTTAAAAATTTAAAGTTATCTGTTTTTATACTGAAACCATCTCCAAAAAAATTAATATCAGGTTTTAATATTTTCAAAGTTAATGTGACTTCGCTAGGGCTCAACATTTTGCCCCAAATCACAAAATCCGCCATTTTTATATCACCATGCTTTTCCGCATCTCTATTTGTAAATTTAGTAAAGCCCTCAAACTCATCAACCGAAAGTCGTTCAATATTTAAATCATACTCAGGACATTGTTTTAACTCCTTGCAGATGTGCTCCAATTCATCCTCCAATTGAGCACACAGAGAATCCTGACAGAAAAAAGGCAATAAGACAATGTCTATCTCAAGGTCTCTTGAAAAACATTGGTGAATAAAATCATCAAAATCCTCATATCTACATAATTTAGCAACGGTATTGAGAAATTCCATGCTTGAAAATGCTGGTGGATCCCTATTCTCATTTACGACATCCACTTTAAAATACAAAGCAGAATTCCAAAAATCAGCAGCCACCCTATTTTCATTGGATGTATAGGGCCATTCCTCTTTTCCTAATAAATCTTCTATCAAATATCTAAGGTGCCACTTTTGATCTTTATTAACAGGACCGATTACATCGAATGGAATATAGTCCGCTAAAACTTTAGAGTACCTGTTTTTGATGGTATCAATGTAACCCTCTCTTTCATACCGTAAAAACTCCTTTACTCTTTGTTCAACCTTTTTACCTAAAACATAAAAGGGTTCATATTTCCATTTAATATTATCTTCATTCGTACTATCATTTTGGTATTTTTTAAACAGTGGATGGCGTTCAATATAATTCAAATAGGACATATAAATGCATTTTTATTGAGGGTTTACAATACTAAAAAAAGTCATTTTAAATTTAATTAAAATCACCCAAAATAAAAATCAACTCTTCACCATGTTGTTTACCCTCTTGACAACTCCTTTTAACCTCTTGCCAATAGATATTCCCCTCTTTATAAATTATTACCCCCTCTCAAACCTGTAAATTCACCTCTTGAACACTCTTTGTTTATTAATACTTTTTCTTACTTAAGGAACATTTTTTGCAATATAATAGATAAAAATGCCTGAGTTTCGATAATACGGATAATAAAAATCATTGGACGAAACTATAAGCCAGCAGGCTTGGATTGAGGCATCAATTGATGACACAATTAACCTCAATCCACCAAATACATCTTTTATATAAAACCAATAATAAAATGAACACATTAAAATTATTATTCGAAATCTTGTTGTTTTCAACCATTGGAAGTCGTGACTATCCAGTAAATGAGAAAGCTACATTACCACAGAACCAGACTTATTATCACAGCATAAAAAGCGAAGATGATGCTGGGCGAGGCAAGTTTTATTAATCACTAAATATCCCTGGGTATCTTCAAACTATCCAAGAAGAGATACCTTTCAACAATAGGACCTGGAAAGCCAGGTCCTTTTTCCTTTTAGGGAAATCTAAATAATTAGGAGTGTCTATCTCCATTTTTAAACACTTACAAGATAGGAAACAGCATATAATTGAAACAATAAAACTCGTGAACCTCCTATATAAATACGTAAAACCTACCATGAAGACCGTAAAAGTGAATTAACATGCTTCAATATCAGGTTTTACACAAGGATATATTGCATATGTGGTAAAGATAAAAGATATTTATAAAACCCGATAAAGCAATTGCCCTTGTTTACTCTTATAAGATTCCTTTAAAATGAAAAGTGTTTCGCATATACCCTCTTTGAATATATTCCGAATAGCTTTATTTTTTGGGACACTATTCTTTTATATTAGCCTCAGTGAAGCAAGGCAATCTCCGATAGACAAAATAATTGACGCTAGCATAAACGAGGGGAATTATGAAGAAGCAAAGGTATTGCTTGAAAATGCTTTAAAAGAAGTAGATAATCAAGACACTACACACCTAAGGCAATATGCTGGAGATTTAGGCTATGTATTGTTTCATTTGGGACAATATCAGAATAGCATTACTAAGTATGAGCAGGCGCTTATCTATACAAGAGCACAAGGGGACCATAGTCGCACGAGCACCTTTTTACGAAGTATAGGCTTGAATTATCAACTTTTAGGTCTATATGGTTTGGCTATTGAGAATTATCAGGAAGCACTTGATGCCCTCGCTCTGGGTCAAACGGACCTTGTACGAGAGGCTGCACTTTACAATTCTATGGGCAACCTATACCGAAATACACAAAATGAACCAAAATCACTTGACCTGCTACATAAGTCTTTGAATATTTACAAAGACCTTGGAGACACCGTAAAGATAGCCAATGTGCTAAACAACCTGGGCGTTAATTTCCAACATTTCAACCATTTGGATTCAAGCCTTTATTATTTTAAATCAGTTCTAGATTTGGTAGCGCTGGATATCAACTCACCAAAGAACATAGCTAAAGACAGATCTGCTACCTATAATAATATAGGTGTCGTTCTTTTGGACCAAGAAAAGATTGAAGAAGCTTTCCCTTATATTTTAAAATCCTACCGCATCAATCATCTGACCAACGATCGTCAAGGCCTGGCGATTAGCCACAATAATTTAGCGGAATATTGGCTCAAAAAACGAGACCTAAAAATGGCATCCCTACACTTGGACTCTGGGGAGATTATTCTTAAGGAAACTACCAATAAGATACTTTTGGTGGAAAATCTTGAACTACGGTTTAAGCTATTGGAACGTAAAAATCAATACAAAGAAGCCCTTGCTACCTACAAATCCTTGGACTCATTGAACAACCAATTGTTTCAGGATGAAAAACTAAAAGTAGAAGAAATAAGCAATATCTACCTTTTGCGAGAAAAGGAATTTGAAAACCAGAAAATAAGTCAGGAAGCTAAATTATTTGCACTACAGAGTAGTAAATTCCAACAGACCAGTTTGTTTCTTGCCTTACTCGGAATTATTTTAACCTTATTCCTATTTTGGGTTTTTAGGAACCTAAAACGACAGAAAAAGCTCACTCAAATCATTGGCGCCAAAAACGAGACCATTAGCCTCCAACAAACGGAATTGAGGCACCGTACCGCAAACAACATCATGCGCTTACAAAGCATTATTAAAGAAATCGCAAGAAGAGTTCCGGACAATGCCGCTCAACAGGAAATGCTAAGATCCACACAGCTTTTGTATTCTGCTGCTTCACTGGAAAGGTACTTGTTTAGCATAGAAGACGAGAAAGAAGTTCCTTTAAGAGAATTCTTGCAAGGCCTGATGCAACAACACAGAGAAATGCTTGAAAAGGAAAACCGATCTGTGGAAATTGTTTATGATCAATCCGGTGAAATTGTACTTCCCGTAGCAGCTGTTATTCCTATATCAATGATTTTAACGGAATGGATTTACAATAGCCTTAAATATGCTTTTGAAGGGATCGGACAGCCTAAGATTACAATTGTGATTCAGCTGCGAGATCAAAATATCATAATTGATTATCAGGACAATGGGGTTGGTTTCAATGGACAGGCAGGTAAAGGCACCGGCACTAGGCTTATAGAAAAATTTGCCATGGATCTAAAAGCTCAGATCAAATCTCTCGCGCATCAGGGAACGTGGTACCAAATGGTTTTTAAAGCCATTGGCAAAAGTGTATTACCGAAGTAAGCTTCTAAAATAAAACCATAATTAATAAAAATGCCCATTCCTATGAAGATGAATCTTTTCCATTTCACGAACAATTTCAATAGGTTTACGAATTAATTTACGTGGTTCACGAAATTTTATACAGAAAGCTATAATTGTTTCTTACCTTGATAAAGGTAAACACAATTATATATAAATGTAATGCTAATATAAAAAAGAAGGCCTAATTATAATCAGACCTTCTTTCAACAAAAGCAAGATGTTTAGTTCCCCCTGCCAGGGGTATCTTCATCTCTCAATGATGACTCCTTTTTGGTTTCCTTTTTTTTGCCAAAATCCTCATCACTCACTGATGATTTAGTTGTGGCATCCTTTGTATTACCAAAATTCTCATCACTCACTGATGATTCAGTTTTGGCATCCTCTATTTTGCCAAAATCTTCATCATCAATTAAACTACAGCTACTAAAGGTAAATATTGAAATTAACAATAGAAGCTTTAACAACCAATTAATAGTAGACATAACCTTAGTGTTTAGGTTAAGCTTCTCTATTTAAAGGGCATTGCTCCATTCCGAGGAAGCGATCCGGTTTTTCACAATGCCCTGTAGCTACATTTCAAGACGATTCATAAGGTTTCCCTGAACACGTTGAGACGACTCCTTTTGAATCGCTTGTATACAAATATAGAGAATTTAACACAATTATGCAAGGATTTATAAGTTTTAACAGTTGTTTATATTGAACTTTTAAATTATTTAAAATAAAATATTGTTTATGATGGATAGAAATTTGACCTTCATTTATAAGAATTTATGAACCATGTATAAATTGGTATCGGTCCATGTATAGAAATATTCAACCTATGAATAGAAATTATTAATTAATTTTTTTATCAAACTAAATGGTATAAACTTAAAAAAACACACAAGATAGATGTCTTACCGAAACCTAATTGAAAACAATCCGCTATTAATAAAGCATTGGGAGGAAGAAAATTACTTGTTCATTCCTCTTTACAAATTGGCTACTAAGGTCCAGGAAAAAGTGGTGCAATTCATGGATTATGAGTATGAATCCAATAACTGCTACGGTTTTACCAATGATCCCAATAAATATGTCCCGTTAGGAGAAAAAGACAAAGTAAGTCAGGAATGTAGAGATTTTTTAATTTATCTATTAACAGACAAAAATCCAGAAGACTACCCATTTACAAATGATAGCAATAGGGCATGCTATCATTTTTGGCATGGGGCAAGAAAAGGGAAGTTCCGAGATATTCCACCTGATAAACAGTTCCAATTTCCAACAATCGAGTTTCTCGACAAAGTGTCTGAATTGGTAGGGTACAAAAGTTTCAATTATTTTATCCGCAAATTTTTTTCGGCTTCTGAAAAAATAAGAATAATATTATTACCCTTTTGGGAACCTTTCTCGAATGAACCAATAGTTACAGATTTATTGGAGTATGAATTAAATTTACTTCAAAAAGGATCACTTTTGAATTTAGAAATTATTAAACAACCCTCTCAAAATGAAGGAAAAATTGGTTGGGAATATGCTAAAGAAATCGGTAGTAATTTTCATAGTGATTTAGTAGTATGGGGGAGGCTTGATCACACTAACCAAATTCACCTTTCTTGTTACGCACTAAAACCTGAAATATCATATTTTTGGAACACTAACCTATATAGGCCCGACTCATTTCCTCTTGAAAATATTAGAAATGACTTTTTAACCTCTCTAAAATCAATTTTATATTGGTCTACCGCTATTCGGCTCTCACTCAATGCTATTAAGTTAAGCCTTTTAGCTTACTATTTGGGTTTCAAAATTGAATGTTTTTGATTTTCTGGCTCGGTTGCCTGTCGGTTTACCAGTTTAGGGGCATACCTTTCCCTTCACTTGGAACAGGTACCTAATTTTG
>NZ_JBSXOH010000061.1:0-10279 GCF_056859355.1 Cyclobacterium sp. L-R | reverse complement strand
AGTGTTGCAATCGCAAGAAAATCAGGCTGTTTGAAGATTTTAGCATAGCACCGCTATGGTAAAATCTTCAAACAGCAACGAAGTGGCTGATTTTAAAGCGATTTCAGCACGTAATAGAATGTCTATTACATATTTCGGGTTAAAAGTCTATGAAGAAAATTTCACTTGAAGAAATGGTATGATTTTCACGGAATAATTTTTACCTTATAAGTACTTTTCCCACCATAAACGAAAAAATATGAGGAAAATAGACAGTCTATTAATAGAATATGGCACCAGCCATCAAAACCCAACCAATAAAATCATTCACTGGTTTTGTGTTCCTGCCATCTTTTTCAGTATTGTTGGACTGATATACAGTATACCGCCAGGACCTTTAGCAAGTTTGGATTATTTGTTGAGTAATTTCACCAATTGGGCCACTGTCACTTTAATTCTTGTCTTGTACTATTATGTTACCCTCTCTTTTCCTTTGGCCTTAGGTATGTTTTTATTTTCAGCAGTATGTTTGTCTGTTGCGGACTTATTAACCTTGTATTTACCTTTCCCCCTATGGCTTTTTTGCACCGTTCTTTTCATCGTCGCCTGGATTTTCCAATTTTATGGACATAAAATTGAAGGCAAAAAACCTTCTTTCTTAAAGGATTTACAATTCCTATTAATCGGCCCTGCATGGCTGATGCATTTCATTTATAAGCGTTTAGGTTTAGCTTACTGAATAAACAAAACAGTCCCTTGGACAATCTCTTCTTGGATCAATTATTTTCATAACGATTCCTTAGCACTGTTTTCTCTTTATTATAGTATATTCAAACCCATTTGTTTCAATTCCTATAACTATGAACTCTTTTATATTAGCAGTTGCGGAATTACCCTTACTGTCCGACATAGTAGTAATCTTTGGCTTAGCTACCTTAGTAATTTTGCTCTTTATGAGACTCAAGTTACCCACCATTATCGGGTACTTACTCACAGGAGCCATTGCAGGTCCCTATGGACTCTCCCTTGTATATGCTTCCACTGCTGTGGAAGTTTTATCAGAGATAGGCGTAATTTTATTGCTATTTGTAATCGGCCTAGAGTTTTCTCTTAAAAGCTTAATGGCCATTAAAAAGGCTGTATTTATTGGGGGAAGCCTACAGGTGACCCTTACCATTGGAGTCACTGCATTGATCAGTTACCTGTTTGGTTTTGATTGGAACATCGCTGTATTCTTTGGTTTCCTCTTTGCATTAAGTAGTACCGCCATTGTATTAAAGTTGTTGCAGGAGTCTGGACAGGTAAATACCATTTCAGGACGTACCACCTTGGCCATTTTGATTTTCCAGGACATCATTATTGTCCCATTGGTACTATTCACCCCTATGCTTGCCGGAGAGTCTGACAATGTCCTCCTTTCGCTCTTCTACCTCGCGCTTAAAGGAGGTCTGGTAATCGTTCTCACCATCATCAGTGCTAAATACCTTATCCCTCAGTTATTGTACAGGGTGGCTAAAACAAAAAATGAAGAACTTTTCCTTTTAAGCATCATCGTAACATGTTTTGCTGTTGCTTATGTCACCTCTTTACTTGGTCTATCCCTTGGTTTGGGGGCATTCTTGGCGGGTTTGATTATCAGTGAATCCGAGTATAGCCACCACGCTACGGGTAAAATTTTACCCTTTAGAGAAATATTTCTGAGTTTCTTTTTCGTTTCGGTAGGGATGTTGTTTGATATCAGTTTTTTGGCCGAACACTTCTTGCTTATATTGGTTTTAGTAGCCCTTACTTTTGTGGTAAAATTCACGGTTACCTCCTTAGCTGTAAAGTCCTTAGGAACGAGCTATAAAGAATCCTTTATAGTGGGTTTTTCAATCTTCCAAGTGGGTGAATTCTCGCTCTTGCTTGCTAAAGAAGGTTTGAAATATGAATTGCTGGACAATACTACTTATCAGTTCTTCTTGGCCATCTCAATATTGACAATGATCATCACCCCCTTTGTGCTCAAGCAAAGGGAAAATCTCGCTTGCAAAGTACTTAACATTCCTATGCCTCAGAAATTCAAGAAAAAGCTTGAACAAAAAACTCAGGTTCCTGAGCTTAACCTTGAAAAAGACTCGCTTAATGACCATTTGGTCATCATAGGTTATGGTTTGAATGGGAGAAATCTTTCCAGAGCAGCGAAAAGGGCAAAAATCCCTTATGTAATTATTGAGATGAACCCTGAAACTGTAAAAGTAGAGGCAGCAAAAGGCGAACCCATTGTCTATGGTGACGCGGCCAATGCTGTGGTATTGGAGCATGTTCAAATTCACAAAGCCAGGGTGGCTGTTATTGCCATTTCAAACCAACCTGCTACGAGTGGAATAATTGAGAACATCAGGACAGCGTCTCAAAGTGTATTTATAATTGTAAGAACAAGGTACGTCAATGAGATCGAATCTATGCTCAACCAAGGCGCTGATGAAGTGATTCCTGAAGAATTTGAAACGTCAATAGAAATATTCACAAGGGTACTGTACAAGTACCTCGTTCCAAAAGGAGAGATTGATGATTTTACCAACGATGTGAGACACCACAATTATGAGGTTTTTCGTACCCCTTCAAATGACAGCTCAGTACCTACTTTGGACATTCCTGAAATAAACTTTGCTGGGATAAAAATCGAAAAAGACCATGGCACTTATATAGGTAAATCATTAAAAGACAGCAACCTGAGAGGAAACACCGGAATTAATTTAGTAGCTATAAAAAGAGATGGAAAAACAGTAACAGAAATCACCGGCAATACCAAGGTCAAATTGGGAGACATTGTTTATGTGGTTGGAAAACCAGAGGCTTTAGAGCTTTTTGAAGAAGAAGTAGGTATTAGCTAAATAATCGTCAATAAAAAAGCCCTGTCATTGAATCCTGACAGGGCTTTTCTTATTTTTAACTCCAAAGAAATTGCTACTAAATAATTAGCATTGCATCTCCATAACTGAAGAATTTATAATTTTCCTTGATTCCTTCTTGATAAGCTTTCATGATAAGGTCATAACCACCAAAGGCTGACGCTGTCATCAATAAAGTAGACTCAGGCAAATGAAAATTGGTAATCAATGCATTTGCGATTTTGAATTCATATGGAGGAATAATAAACTTATCTGTCCATCCACTGCTAGATTTCAATCTACCATTGGCCGTAACAGAAGACTCTATTGTTTTCAATGAAGTGGTCCCTACAGAAACAACTCTTTTCTTTTGGTCCAGAGCAGTATTGACCAAGTCAACTGTTTCTTGAGGAATGTCATAATTTTCAGAATCCATCTTGTGCTTGGTAAGGTCTTCTACATCCACTTGTCTGAATGTTCCCAATCCAATATGCAAGGTAATAGGGCTTACCTCCACACCTTTTATTTCAAGGCGTTTCATCAAATGAGGGGTAAAATGAAGACCTGCCGTAGGAGCAGCAACAGCACCTACATGCTGAGCAAAGATGGTTTGATACCTTTCCCTGTCTGCATCTACTACGTCCCTTTCAATAAAATCTTTCAATATAGGCGTTTCACCAAGCGTATCTATGGTCTTGTAGAATTCCTCATCAGTACCGTCGAAAAGAAATCGAATGGTTCGGCCTCTTGAAGTAGTGTTGTCAATCACTTCAGCTACCAAATCACTGTCCCCAAAATAAAGCTTGTTACCAACCCTTATTTTTCTGGCAGGATCTACCAAAACATCCCATAGCCTAAGTTCCTGATTGAGTTCTCTTAATAAAAAGACTTCGATCTTCGCACCGGTTTTTTCTTTATTACCATAAAGTCTGGCAGGAAATACTTTAGTATTGTTGGTTACAAATACATCCCCTGTATCAAAATAATCGATGACATCTTTGAAAACTTTATGTTCTATTTTACCAGTATCTTTATGAATAACCATCAATCTGGACTCATCCCTGTTCTCTGGTGGATGAAGGGCAATAAGTTTTTTTGGAATTTCAAACTTGAAATCTGATAACTTCATATGTATATATTTAGGAAATACCTATTAAACGTAATTATCGTAAAAAATGCAAAGTTAATAAGAATTAAGCCAGATTCTATTTATATTGTCAAATTGTTTTAAATAATATTGAAATTTGATCGTATTCAGACTTATTTGGGAGAGCTTTCGCTTCGCGATGGATGCATTGAAGTCTAATTTGACAAGGACTATCCTTTCTTTATTAGGCGTTACTGTAGGTATCTTTGCTATCATTGCTGTTTTTACGCTTGTGGACTCACTTGAAAAAAACATCAAAGACAGTCTTACCTTTCTAGGCAGCAATGTAGTTCGGGTTGACCGCTTCCCATTTGCTGCCGGAGGCCAAAACTATCCTTGGTGGAGGTATTTCAGGAGACCTCCTGGAACTTATGCTGAATTTACTTTCTTAGAAGAACGATTAAAAAGTGCCCACTCAGTTACCATTTCTGCCAATACCAGAACAACAGTAAAATCAGGCAGTAACGCTTATGAGATGGCCAATTTGGATGGGGTTGTGTTCAACCACAAAGATGTCTACGACATTCCCATCGACAAAGGGCGATTTTTTACAGAAATGGAAATCAATGCAGCAAGAAATGTTGCTATAATTGGGGTTAAGATTGGGAATGCGCTATTTCCTGGCCAAAGCCCAATTGGGAAAACCTTTAAAATTAAAGGATTGAAGTTCACCGTTATCGGTGTCTTTGTAGAAGAAGGTGAAGGGCTATTTGACGCCCCATCCAAGGACGAGGCTTTATTGGTACCTTACGGTGCTTTCAGTAAACTGTTCTATGTGGGAAAAAATGGCATAGAGCCAATAATTGCCGCCAAAGGATTGGATGATGACCCTGGGCTTGTGATGCTGGAAAATGAAATGGCAGGGCTGCTGAGGGCAAAAAGAGGATTAAAACCGACGGCTGAAAACAATTTCGCATTAAACAAATCAGAGTTTATTCAAGATGCTGTAGGTTCTATCTTTGCCGTAATATCTATTGCAGGAGGTGTAATTGGAGGTTTCTCTATTTTAATTGGAGGATTTGGAATCGCCAACATTATGTTTGTATCCGTAAAAGAGCGCACTGGTATTATTGGTATTCAAAAGTCTCTTGGAGCTAAAAATTATTTTATCCTGCTTCAATTTCTATTCGAAGCCACAGTGTTAAGTCTTATTGGTGGTTTGTCAGGACTTTTAATTGTTTATGCTGCCACTTTTGTCTCTTTGGGCAACCTGGAGATTATTCTCACCTTTAAAAATATTCTCCTTGGATTGGTATTGTCTTCCGCTATAGGTATTATTTCCGGAATTATTCCCGCCTCATTGGCAGCCAAAATGGATCCGGTAGTTGCTATCAGAATGTGACAACCACTACCGGAGGTAATTATTTTAAGCCTAAATAAATTTATTCTGCAGCCTTGCTGCTCTTTTTACTCGACTTGGCTTTTTCCTTATCTGATTTAATTATACCAGCTTTTTCTTTAATCTTGAATTCTATTTCATCCATTAATTCAGGATTGTCCAAAAGAAGGTTTTTCACTGCATCTCTTCCTTGTCCCAATTTATTGCCTTCATAAGAAAACCATGAACCTGCCTTCTTGACGATTTCAAATTCCACACCTAGGTCAATGATCTCCCCTACTTTGGAAATACCTTCACCATACATGATGTCAAACTCTACCACTTTAAATGGAGGAGAAACCTTGTTCTTAACTACTTTAACTTTGGTTCTATTTCCAAGAATATTGTCCGGCCCATCTTTTATTTGACCAATTCTACGGATATCTAATCTTACAGAAGCATAAAACTTAAGTGCATTACCACCCGTGGTTGTTTCAGGATTACCAAACATTACGCCTATCTTCTCTCTCAACTGATTGATAAAGATACAAGCACAACCTGTTTTGTTAATCGCTCCTGTGAGCTTCCTTAAGGCCTGAGACATCAACCTGGCCTGAAGTCCCATTTTGGAATCCCCCATTTCACCTTCAAGTTCACCCTTAGGAACCAAAGCAGCTACGGAGTCAATCACGATAATATCAATGGCACCGGACCTGATAAGGTGCTCTGTAATTTCCAAAGCCTGCTCACCACTATCGGGCTGGGAGATGAGCAAATTCTCAGTATCTATCCCCAACTTTTCTGCATAAGCCTTGTCAAATGCATGTTCAGCATCTATAAATGCAGCCAGACCACCTGCTTTTTGTGCCTCAGCTATGCAATGCATAGACAAGGTGGTTTTACCAGATGATTCCGGACCATATATCTCTATGACTCTCCCTCTCGGTACTCCTCCTATGCCTAGGGCCATGTCCAAGCCTAAGGATCCTGTAGAAATAGCAGGTACATCAAGTACCACATTATCGCTCAATTTCATTACAGTCCCTTTGCCGTAAGTTTTTTCCAACTTATCCAGGGTAAGCTGGAGGGCTTTTAATTTTTCAGTATTTCCACTCATAGTCTCTCTTCAGATATTCACTAATGTTCATTCCTAATGTGAAAGTAAACATTAGGGAGATCATTAACAACTATTGAATAACCATTGTTAGCGCAATTCATTATAGTACATTTGGATAATCAAACATCAGTCTCTGAAATCCACAATGGTATGAACTTTGAAGTAAACCAATTAAAAAAGGCATGATCATGTACTTTCAATCTCTTGTCATAGTATTGTTGTTGTTCTTTCAAACGGCCTCAACAAATCAATTCCCGGTCAAAAAAAACGATGCTTTCACCAAAGGAGAGACCCTCACTTTTAATGTGAGTTATTTTCTCTTCAATGCTGCAGAAGCCAAAATGGTCATTGACGATAACATCCACTATATCAATGGAAAACCCACTTATAAGGTCGATGTATATGGCAAAACCCTTAATATTTTCAAATTATTTTATGTAAAAGACAATTGGGGAAGTTATATTGACACTGCCCAAATTATACCTTATAGATCCTATAGGCACATCGAAGAGGGCAATTATAGAAAACATGAAATAATTGATTTTGACCATCAGGACAGAGTGGCCACCCAGAAATTATTCGACAGGGAAAATGAAACAATTACCAAAAGAAAAACCTACGACATCCCATACCAGGTTCAAGACATCGTCAGTGGTTATTATCAACTACGCACAATGGATTTCACAGGGTTAAAAAAAGGTGATAAAATAAACATCAAAGGTTTTTTTGACGAGAAAAATTATAACCTAAAATTAACATACGAAGGGATGGATGATATTTCCACAGATATTGGGGATTTTGACACCCATATTTTCAGTCCTGAAATGCCAAGTAACAAACTCTTCAGGGGTAAAAAACCCATAAAAATATGGATTACGGCAGATGAGAATCGAATTCCTGTCAAAATAAAGGCAAGCATGGTAGTAGGATCTATTAATATGGAAATTGTCTCTGCAGAGGGGTTAAGAAACAATTAATTAACATTAAATTAAAACTTAATTCACATAGATTGATTTTTACGACTGCCTGCTTCTATGAATGAGCTTGGTCACGGTCAATACATCTATTTGTCTTTTTATAATTCTTATCTTTGGGAATAAATTTAAACGAATTGTTTTTAAGGAATTCAAACAATGGGTAGTAATCAAAAGCAAAGGGTATTGGTCGTAGATGATGAGGAAGACATCATTGAAATCCTAACCTATAACCTGGAAAAAGAAGGCTATGAGGTCAACTCAGCAAGCGACGGTATCAATGCAGTAAAAAAAGCTGCTGTATTCAAACCTGACATCATCCTATTGGATATCATGATGCCCAATCAAGATGGGGTAGAAACTTGCAGACAACTGAGAGAAAACCCTGACTTAAAAAACACCTTTATTATATTCCTAACGGCCAGGTCAGAGGAATACTCAGAAGTAGCTGCATTTGATGTAGGAGCAGATGACTATATCCACAAACCAATTAAACCAAGAGCACTCGTAAGCCGTATTGCGGCTTTGTTTCGGCGTGAAATAAAAAAAGAAGCCGATACAACCAAAATCTCCATTAAAGATTTGGTAATCGATCGAACCAGTTTCACTCTAGTGAAGGATGGCCAATTAATTGTCCTACCCAAGAAAGAATTTGAGCTGTTGCACTTTTTGGCAAAAAACCCCAATACTGTATTTAGTAGGGACGAATTGCTAAAAAATATCTGGGGAACAGACGTTTTTGTTTTAGCCAGAACGGTGGATGTACACATCCGTAAGATAAGAGAAAAAATAGGTGAGGATTATATCTTTACTGTAAAAGGAGTTGGCTATAAATTCAATACATGATCAACACCTCAAAAGGTATTGCTTTTGGGCTTGCCATCTCTATAGCCTTATTATTGGTAGCCTTTTTATCCCTTTTGGAGGCTTCCAATTCTATTATATTATTGGCAGCAGGAACGCTGACTTTTTCCATTGCCTACCTTCTGATTCACCTCAGTCTTGAATACCTGATCTTCAGAGAAATTGGCAATATCTATAACGTACTGGAAAAAATTCAAAAAAAAGACACCAGCTTTAAGGCTACCAACAGAATAAAAGCTTCCCTCCCACCGCTGAAAAGCATCCAAGCCAATATTCATGACTACGCAGCAGCCAAAAATAGAGAAATTGAAACCTTACAAAAGAATGAAACCTTCAGAAGGGAATTTTTTGCTGACATTTCTCATGAACTAAAAACCCCTATTTTTGCAGCTCAGGGTTATATCCACACCTTAATGGACGGGGCAGTAGAAGACCATACCGTTAGGGATAAATTTTTAAAACGAGCAGCCAAAAGCCTTAACAACCTTGAAGACTTGGTGCAAGATTTGATTACCATCAATCAAATTGAAAGTGGGTTTATTCGCTTTCATCCTAGCAATTTTGACCTGAAAGAATCCATTCAGGAAGTCGTAGAACAATTGGAAGGAAAAGCCCTTAAAAGGGACATCCATATAATTTTCAAATATGACAAAGAAACGAGTTACCAAACTTACGCTGACAAGGACAAAATTTTCAGGGTTTTACAAAACCTTGTCTCCAATGCCATCAAATACAATAAAGACAGTGGTACTGTTACCATTCAAATCAACGACCACAAAAACCATTTCACGGTAAAAGTCAAAGACCAGGGCATAGGCATCCACCCGGATGACCTTAAGCGTATATTTGAGCGTTTTTATAGGGTAGAAAAAAGCCGTTCTAGAGAAAAAGGAGGTACAGGACTCGGTTTGGCCATCGTCAAGCATATTTTAGAAGGACACCAGTCCAAGATAGCCGTCAGTTCTACCCCCGGAAAGGGCTCTGTTTTTAGTTTTGAGCTACCTCATGCTACTAAGGTTATGGAGGTGCAGGGAGGCAAATCAAAAAAATAAACCCAAGTGTTTTCAAATAGGCTTTTTTTTATTGGCTAATTTCGGAACTTTGTATCGAAACACAACGGTATGAAAAAGATCGATTTTAAATCATTGGTAGTTAAAGAAACTGATGATTACCTTATAGTCAACAAGCCTCCTTACTTCCCTACGCTAGAAGATAGACATGAGGCGCAAAATATGCTTGCTTTGGCCAGACTGGAATTTACGGACATCCAGGTTTGTCACCGACTGGACAAGGAAACATCAGGTTGTTTGGTTTTTGCCAAAAACCCTGAAGCCTACCGCAACCTTGCGATGCAGTTTGAAGACAGAAAAGTTGAAAAAGTTTACCATGCGGTAGCTGAGGGAATACATGATTTTGATGGTATCCTTGTGGACAGGAACCTTTCTGCCAGCAAAAATGGCATTGCACGGATCGTGGCCAATGGCAAGCCTGCCCAAACCATTTTTAAAACTGTCAAAAGTTACTTCGCCCATACTCTTATTGCCTGTAAACCAATTACCGGCCGTCTGCATCAAATTCGGATTCATCTGGCTTACTTGGGAGCGCCCATTTGTGGGGACGAGCTTTATGGTGGCAAGCCACTGTTCTTATCCAGTCTTAAACGCAAGTTTAACCTGAAAAAAGACACCGAAGAGCGTCCCATAATGCAGCGGGTAGCCCTACATGCTTTTGCCATTTCCTTTACAGACCTTTCCGGAGAAAAAATAAGTGCAGAAGCACCTTACCCCAAGGATTTCGCGGTAATGATCAAACAACTAGAAAAAACCAGTAAATAGTTGTGATTTTGTCAGCATTGTTGCAGAAAAGAGCAACAATACCGCCAAAATCATATCAACGGATAATTTACTAAACCAGTGGCTGAGGCCACTGGCTACAAAAATATCACCCCTACCGGGGTTTAGATTACGAACAAGTTATTACGTGGCTCAAAAAATCATTGTGCAGGGT